>JANMYC010000215.1:0-7198 GCA_031381715.1 Saprospiraceae bacterium | reverse complement strand
AAATCAGTGTAAAATCAGTCAATTTCAGTGTAATCAGTGGCTAAACGGAGCGTAAGCGACTATATGGCTAAGTAATTACAAAAAGGGATTTATTTAAAAAGATGGACTTATTTTAGTGCCTAATTTTGTAAATAAATATTTAAAAACCGACCCCTCAGTAAGGAGTCGGCTTTTGATGTTTTAAAAGGTTCAATTCATATACCCTAAAATATTTCAACGTCCAAATCAGGCAATAAATATTATAAAGCATTAAAACACTTAACCAAACGGGCTTATCCATCAAATGACTGAAAAGGATTAACGTCGGAACAGTCAATACAATTCTGACGATTTCCGAGGTAAAAAGCCAACGTTTTGATTCCAGAATACCGCTCCAATTGATAACAAGGTGCCACAGAAGAACACTCCCAATGATGCGCTCCGAAGTGCTCCAGATGGTTTGAGGGCTGATTATGAGCATCATCAAACTTACACCAAATATAGCGCTGAGTATTAAATAGAGCTTGGAATTGGGGAGCGATTGCACTGTTAATCGGTGTTGATTTTGAGCAGTGATTTCCACGAGAGGTGGTTTTTGTGGTAAATTGGCAGGCCGCCAACCGAGGGGCATGAACCAAATACGAATTTTATCCCACCAATTATCGGCAGCAACAGCATCTTTCCAGAGCAGGCTATAATAATGAAAGTTGATGATTATTGGATTCCATGTTTGAGGGTGGCTGTACATACCATAGAGGACTTTATCGGTTTCTTCTTCATAAGTGCCAAATATTCTATCCCAAATGATGAGAAATTCGCCGTAATTTTTATCCAAATATTTAAAATTCACGCCGTGGTGTACGCGGTGGTGAGAGGGTGTGGTAAAAATGTATTCAATCCATCGCCACAGTTTAGGGATAAATTCGGTGTGGTGTAAGAAGGAGATGAAGAGGTGAATCGCAGTCATCATATAAATGTCAAAGGGCTTAAAACCTATAATGGTGAGGGGCCAGAAGAACATAAATGAAAACAGCCGTTGCGTCACACTTGCCCTTAGAGCAACAAAAAAATTCATTTCCTCGGCGCTGTGGTGCGGTGAATGGGCTGCCCACATGATATTGATTTCGTGTCCCCACCTGTGCACCCAATAAAAAATAAAATCAATGCTGAGTAAAAGAATTCCGAAATTATACCACGTCATAGGGATGTCATCAATTAAGCGATAATTCTCCCATAAATAACCATAGCCAACATATACGCCCGCTGCCACCAATACATTGACAGTTTGATTGCCCAGTGCAGTGCCGAAATTGGCAATGGCTTCCGAAAAAGTGATGTAGTTTTTTTTATAAAAAAGACACAAGCCGATTTCAATTAAAATGAAAAATAAGGCAATGGGCGTGAGTAACGCATAAATATTCTGTGTAGAAATTAAAAATAGCGGT
The DNA here is from genome assembly GCA_031381715.1 of Saprospiraceae bacterium. GTDB lineage: Bacteria > Bacteroidota > Bacteroidia > Chitinophagales > Saprospiraceae > JAAFJT01. The sequence continues at coordinate 5,774 of JANMYC010000215.1, read as the reverse complement.
GTCATCGTGATTTGGTTTTATAAAATTAGCTGATTTCGAGAATCTTTACTGAGGGGGTATCGTTTTATAAAACTCCAGAGGAATATGAATAAAACGCATTAAAATTAGTTTTTTTATGGTGAAAATTCAAGTTTTACTGGATATTTATTTTAATGTTACCCCCCTCAGTATGGAGCGCATTTTTAGGGCTTTTTTTAATAAAAAATAGCCACTGAAATGCATTCAGCGGCTATTTTTTAAAAAGAAAATTATCGAATTTATTTCTTCTTCATCTGCTTGCGGATGGCTTTCATGGTTTTATCCAATTCCTCCGTGTTTTTACTTTTATAGATTTTATACACTTTCTCTTCCCACTCAGCGAAAGCACCTTCGGGATCGTCTTTAGTATTTAATTCAAAAGCGATATTGTAGTTGAAGGCTTTTTCAGCGTCTTCAATGCGCTTATCGGTTTCGGCTTTTTTGAAATATCGCAACGCATCCTTCGGGAATCTTTCCATAAGGCGCATATTATATTTGCCCAAGCTATCGGCCAATCCGGCTTCGGTAGCGTACCAGTTAGTGAAAGCCAGTATGTGAATGTACAACGGGCGGGCCTCAGCATCAGCTCCAGTCGATTTTTCAAGGACTGCAAAAGTAGCTTTATCCTCTTTGGGTTGCTTTTTGCCATTGATGATGTCTAAAGCTTCGGGCAATACCCAACTATATGCCATTAAAGTATCAAGTGGTTTTCCGAGAACAACCCTCATTTTTAGAGGATATTCCTCCATATTGACTTCTTTTTTCTTACCTTTTTGACTGTAAGCAGCGACGGAAAATACAGAAAGCACGAGTACAATAAGTAGTCTCATTTTAATATTTTTAGATGGTGAAAAATGTATGTTAATTAACGTTTGAAAGAAAGTTGAAAATTATGTACTTAAAATAACTTTTCAACATTATTTCTCAGTTTTTATTTTAAAACCCTACATAATTTTTTTTAGCCACGAATTAACGAATTTCACTAAATTAGATGTTGAAAATTTTATCGAATTAGGCGAAATTGCCCTTAAGGGCAATTCGATTAGTGAAATTCGTAAATTCGTGGCTTAATAAGTTTTATGTAGGGTTTTAAAGTTTTTATTAAAAAAACATCAATGTTGATATCGATTCACAAAACGCATTATTGCCTTTTTTTATTTTATCGTGAAAGGGACAATTATTGCTTGTTTAAGCCCCGAATTATATGGGAGTAATGTCATTTGTTAAAAAGATAATATTAGTGATAAATTTATTTTTATAGAAAAATGAATTTTGTCTATTAAAACTCTATTTTAGCATTTTCTTAAGGAGTTTTAGAAAATAATATCATTGAAATATGAGTTAAATATATCAAATTTGCCCTTAGATGTTTTATTCTTTTAAAAGGAAATGGATAGAAATCGATTTTCAGGATTTTTTAAGAGCTTTTTTAACGTATTTTAATCATGTTTTAAGGAGTGAAATTATGGAATTTGAGTCATTTTATACTCATATAAGTAGTTGGGCTAAAATATACACTGCTATCTTTTTAAGTCGGCTCTATAAAATATAAAAAATACTCCGCTGTGCTCCATATTTTTTATATTTTACAGCCCGACCATAGCAGTGTTTATTTCTTTACGCCTACATAAGTAAGGGAAACTTTTAAACGAATATAATAACCAATAACAAAATAATCATTCAATTTTATGAAAAACATACTATTGTTCTTTCAAAGTACAGCCGCTACGACAGCCGCTGCAGCAGAACCAGCAGGTCAGGAGAGTATTTTTGAGTTACTCTCACACAGTACCATGGGCTTAATCATTATGATTTGCCTTTTGATAATGTCTATTATAGCGGTTACGATTTTTATAAGCCGCTACATGACTATTCAGAAAGCGAGCCAAATTGATGAAGGCTTCATGAATAATATCAGAGCACACGTGCAAAATGGTAATATTGGTGCTGCTCGTACACTGTGTCAAAAGACAGATTCCCCTGTGGCGCGCATGGTTGAGAAAGGTTTAATGCGTATCGGCAAGCCATTGGCTGATATTGAACATGCTATTGAAAACGTGGGTCGCTTGGAAATTTTTAAATTAGAGAAAAATTCAAATGTGTTGGCAATCATTGCCGGTATTGCCCCGATGTTTGGTTTCTTAGGAACTATTGCGGGTATGATTACCACATTTAAGGACTTATCCGTTGCGGATAACTTGTCAATCAGTACCATCTCAGGTGGTATTTATGTCAAAATGTTCACGTCTGCTGCCGGCTTGATAGTAGGTATTTTTGCTTATGTGGCATATAGTTATTTGAACTCAATGATTGACAGAATTGTCAATAAAATGGAGACAAGTACGTTTGAATTTATTGACTTACTTCAAGAGCCTACGGCATAAAATAAGAAAAAATGGCATTAAGAAAAAAGAAAAAACATGGTGCAGAGGTCAATATGTCGTCAATGACGGATATTATCTTCATGTTGCTGATATTCTTTATGTTGACTTCTACGCTCATCAAGTATTTGCCGTTTAAATTGCCAGAATCCAGTCAAAGAACCAATGCGAAGATTAAAACAACTGTTGGTATCGAAAAAAGTGGACGGCTCACGGTAAATGACCAGACGGTCAGTGCTGCTCAGTTAGAGCCGTTATTGAAAGCTTCTTTGGCGATTTCGCCCGATAAGCCCAATCCAACGATAACCATTGCGGCGGAAGAAGGCGTACCTTTTGGACAAATTACCAAAGTGATGGCAGTGGCTAATAGATTGAAAGCAAGAACAATATTGGCTACAGCACCGATAGAATAAATCTGTTTTGTGCTTAGTGCTTAGTTCATAGTGCTTGGTTTTACGACGCAAGCACTAAGCACTAAGCACCAAGTACCAAGCACAAAATTTAAAGAAATGAGATTGCGTGAAAAACAAGAATTGAGTGGTGAAATGGGGATGTCGTCCATGACGGACATTATCTTCATTTTATTGATATTTTTTATGATGGTCTCGACCATGACGCACCCAAGTGCCTTGAATCTTTCCTTGCCCGGTAATGCCAAAACAGCGAATAAAGCAGTCAAATCAACCGATCATTTGGATGATATAGGCATCACAGCGAGCGGTAATTTCATTTATAATAATGTCACCACGCCTTTAGATAAAATTAAAAGCTATCTGGAGCGGAATAAATTGAAGATTAAAGACTACAAAGTCACCGTTTCACCTGATTCTAAAGCACCAGTTGAAAAGGTGGTAAAAGTGTTGGATATGACCCAATCTCTCAATATTACCTCTGTTTTACAAGCAGAATCTGATTAATACTGAGGGGTACATTAAAACGGATAAAAGTCTCATTCAACGTAAGTAGTTTTTAAACTTTTAAAAATCAAATATTTATAACATTTAAATTTTGATTTAAATAAAATGGATAATAGAGAAAAAGTAGAACAGGAAAATAATCAAAAAGCAACCTTGTTAAGTTTGACTTTACATACTTTGCTTTTGTTGGGGGTGATATTTATGCCGACAGTATCAACGCCTCCCAAACCACCTGATTCAAAAATAGTGGTGGAATTGCCGACGGATTTGATGGGTGGAGGTCCTTCATTGGGTCTTCCAGATGAAGGCAGTGGAGACAATCCAGCACCCGGCAAGCCTGATCCGAATGCGGGTAATAGTGCGCCTAAACCGGAGCCAGTTAGGTCAACACCAGAGCCAGTGAAACCTGCTCCGGCACCTAAGCCCGTGATTTCAAAACCTGTTACGCCTCCGCCTTCTAAAAGAGTGGAGACCACAGAAGACCCTAATGCAGCGGTTGTACGCAGGCAGCAGGAGGAAACGCGTAAAAAAGTAGAAGAACAAAAATATAGAGATGCTCAAGCCACGAAAGAAAAACAGCGGCAAGTAGATGCTGCTAATGCTGCTGAAGCGCAGCGACAGGCTGATGCTGCTGAACGCACTCGTGCTGAACAAGCTGCTAAAGATAAATTCAAAGGTCGCTTTGGCAACGGTACGTCAAGTGGTCAAAATGGCGGTGGGGGTACTGGTACAGGGCGAGGCAACACAGGAAAGCCCGGCAATCAAGGCAGACCCGATGGTGACCCCAATTCTGATAACCTTGATAAAGGCTTTGGTCGTGGGCCGGGTATTGGTGGTGGATTGGGCGGTCGTTCAGTTCGTTCTGCTCCAAAACTACAAGATAACTCACAAAAAGAAGGTACTGTCTGCGTGGATGTATGTGTGGATGCCGATGGTAACGTGGCAAGTGCTAAATATAGAGCCGTTGGTTCTACCACAAATGATGGAGAGTTAACAGCAAAAGCGATACAAAATGCCCGTAACTATAAGTTTGCAGCGGGTTCAGCTGAAAAACAATGTGGTGTATTCACTTATAAGTTTACGTTGAGATAAAAGATTAAAGATGTGAGACGCAAGATTGAAGATGTAAGACTAAAGATTAAAGACGTTGGACAAGCTCTTCAATCTTACGTCTCACATCTTTTATTTACATATACTGAGGGGGTAAAAACTCCAATGGGGAAGTCAGAAATGTCTTCCCTTTTTTGTTACTTTGCACTCATAATCGGATACATTTATGACTTATCAACAGACACTCGACTACCTTTATAGCCAGCTCCCCATGTTTCAGCGAGTAGGAGCTTCGGCTTTTAAAAAGGATTTGACCAATACTTTGGCTTTATGCGAAGCATTGGGCAATCCACAAAACACATTTCCGACCATTCACATCGGCGGAACGAATGGGAAAGGCTCTTCGGCTCATGCTATGGCGGCTATTTTACAAGCGGCGGGCTATAAAGTGGGGCTTTATATTTCACCCCATTACAAGGATTTTAGAGAGCGCATCAAAATCAATGGTGAATATGTCTCTAAATCCTACATCAAGCAATTTGTTAAAAATAATATTCCTCTTTTTGAAAAAATACAGCCTTCTTTCTTTGAAATGACCGTGGCGATGGCTTTTGACTACTTCCATACTGAGGGGGTGGACATAGCAGTCATAGAAGTCGGATTGGGCGGTCGTTTTGATTCTACGAATATTATTTCACCGCTCATGAGCGTTATCACCAATATCAGCCTTGACCACATGGATATGTTGGGCGATACAATTCCTTTAATTGCTTTTGAAAAAGCGGGGATTATTAAGCCCAAAACGCCCATTGTGATTGGTGAAAAGCAGGAAGAGACCACGCCCGTATTTTTAGAAGGTGCTACAACTAAGGATGCACCCATCTATTTCGCTTCCGAAAATGTGGATATTCAATTAATTAAAAGTGAAAATAATATTACTGATTTTGAATATTCAAGCTATAATATTCATTTTAAAAATGAGTATTCTTCTTTTAAAAAATTGGATAATTTGCGGGTAAATCTGAGTGGTGATTTTCAAGAGAAAAATGTGGCAACCGTTTTAGAAGCGGTCAATATTTTAAATCATTTTACTGATTTTAAAATAAATGAAAGCCAATTGCGCTATGGTTTGGAGCATTTAAAAAGCCTTACAAAATTCATTGGGCGTTGGCAAGTCATAGGCAGTGAGCCCACTATTTTATGTGATTCTGCGCACAATGAAGGCGGTTTGCGATATGTATCAGAGCAGCTTAAAGCATTGATTTACAAGCGATTGCACGTAGTAGTTGGATTTGTAAAAGATAAAGATCTATCAAAAATTTTGAAACTTTTACCTCCAAATGCGACTTATTATTTCGCCAAAGCGGATATCCCACGCGGCTTAGACGCCGAAATACTGAGGGGTATG
>JANMYC010000213.1:0-2380 GCA_031381715.1 Saprospiraceae bacterium | reverse complement strand
GAACCATCGGGTGCAACATTTTCAAGAATTAAACCTGTTTTTTCATCATAAAAAACCTCCATGACTTCATGGATACACCCTTTTATCAAATCATCAACCACTTTTGGTGGCAATAAATGTTCGATTTCTAAGGACAAATTGCATAAAATCATGGGCAATGCAAAGTTTTTCAAAGGGCGTGTCCCTTCTACCGCTTTGCTCCAATGGCGTTTTGGGTTATGTATTCTTTCTAAAATACTATAAAAAGTAGTGAGCGCAATGTCTGCATATCGTTGTTCGCCTGTGGCTTTGAAAAGTTGCCCGAAGGCTTGCGTCGCAAAGCAATCTGAGAAAATATTATAAGGATGTATAAGCGGCTTGCCCTCCCGAGTCAATGAAAAATACCATGTTCCGTCTTTAGCACGCCCATATTTTTCCATAAAATGAGCACCATGCAGCGCAAAATCCAACCAATCTTGTCGCTTTTCAACTTTATTGTACAGCATTGAAAACATCCATACTTGCCGCCCTTGTAGCCACATAAATTTATCGGTATCGAAAACAGAACCGGCCCGATTCAGGCAAGTAAAGTACCCCCCCTCAGTATCACGGCTGTTTTTGAGCCAAAAAGGAACAACATTGTCGAGCAATTCGTGTTTATATTGCTCTGCCAATTTTTTAATTTGGACTACATCTGGATGTATTTCAGTATGAAATATCATAGAAATCGACCTATTTTCTTGAATATTTTTGAAAAAAAGTATTTTGCTCACTTAAACCCTCATAATAAAAGAATACCTCTCCGTTCACTTTTCTTAAACGGTTCTCATCCACCATCAGTTGCAAAAACGATTCTGTTGGTTTATACGTGCTTAATTTTAATAAAACCCCTGGCGCTATGAGACTCTGTTTATCCGAAGGTATTTGCGTAAAAAGTTTACCCAATTCGTTGGCATAAGCCGTAATATCGTAGCGGTACAATTGTGGTGAAATCATATCTACCCACCCCTCTTTCACCCAAGTAGGCCAATCTTGTAAATATTCCGTTTTTGAAAAAGGAAATACGCTGGGTGCCATACTGATTTTAATACTCGGTCTTATCGCTTTTAATTCTGTGTAAATACGTTTAGCAAATAGATTAAGTTTACCCGCTCGCCAATCTACCCAAGCGGCATCCGTTTTAGGATTGGTGGGTTCGGCCCCATTGTTTTCTTTTTTATATTGAGCGACCACTTCGGGGTTGTATCCACATTCAGATGGCAAGGCAGGCAATCTATCATCGCCTTGAATACCATCCAAATCAGGATATTTCACCACCACTTCTTTCAAAAGAGACATCATGAAGTTTTGTACTGAGGGGTCAAAGGCATTCATCCATTTAAATCCGTTTTTGGTAACTACATTTCCATCTTGACCCAAAGCCGCCCATTTAGGACGCATTCTCAAAATATGCTCACCGAATCCGCTATTTTCAGCCGCAAATCCATATTCCATCCAAGCATATACCTTTATACTATCAGCATGAGCCGCATCTATTAAATCTCGCAAAGGATCGCGCCCAATCAGACCAGTCTCAATTGGCATCCCGAAAGTATCTTGCATCACTTTCGAAGGGTACAGGGTACGCCCTTTATTCCACATGACCGCAAAAATGTGATTTATGCCATTTTGTCGACAATTTTTTACCGCGTTTTTGATACCATCTACTGAGTATAAAACTTGGCTATTCACATTAGTCAACCAAACACCTCTTACATAAGGTGAAATAGGGGGTAATCCGTCTATTTTAGGCGGAGTCACCACTATAGGTGCTTTTTCATCTTTTTTACATTGAAAAAGAAATAGCGTTAAAAAAAGAAACAGCGCAAGAAGGCTTAATCTGGTTTTCATAATAACGTATTGATATTCAATTTTTTATAAAAAATATTGAGCCTCAGCGAAATCCCATTCAAGCAGCACTGAGGGGTGCATGGCTATCCCTGCCACCATTTCAAAGTGGTGGCAGAGATAAAGCCAATAATTACCAACCTGTATTCTGTTTCAAATTTCTGTTTTTATCCAACTCACCTTGCGGCATAGGCCACAGAAGGTGTTTTGCCGTATTCAAGCGAATTTCATTGCGGCTGCTGATGCGCTTTGATAAACTGAGTGAATAGTTGGGAATATCATTAAGGTCTTGAGTAGAACCTGCTGCGCCGAAACTCGGAATTTCGGGGACAATGGAAGGATTTTTAGCTGCGCCTACAATTGGCCCGTTTAACACATCTAAAACGATGCCCCAACGGCGAATATCAAATAAACGGATACCTTCAATCGCAAACTCTACTGCTCTTTCTCGACGAACTAACTGGCGAAGCTTCTCCTTAGTCGTTTGTGTAGTAGCGGGCTGTCCTGAGCGTAC
>JANMYC010000212.1:0-3197 GCA_031381715.1 Saprospiraceae bacterium | reverse complement strand
TTTTGACGTTATTTTAGCGAATATCAATCGCAATGTTATTTTGGATTCTTTAGCGAGTTTGAAAAGTAAAATTAAAAAAGGTTCGGCTGAAGGTGAGGCTGTTCTTCTCATTTCAGGTTTTCTAAAAGAAGATGAAACTATCATGTCGGAAGCCGTTATTTCAAAAGGATTTACCATTTTAAAAACGATACAACGAGGCAATTGGCTCTGTATGATGCTGTCTCTTTAAACTTTAAATACCGAAAACCGTAAATTTTTTAACAAGCAGTTTACAGTTTTCGGTATTTAATTCAATAAAATTACCTACTTTCTCGTTTTACAACATAAACTGATTTAATTTACTCAAAGCCGTCAATCTTAACATGAGAAAGCAAATTATACTTCTCCTCTTAATCTGTACATTCTTTTCCCATTCAATGTCTGCTCAAATGCGCGCTACTTTTTCGGAAAACCCCGAGGCTTTCTTGAAAGAGTTGGGTGAATTTGTGAATTTAAGTAAAAGAGCGGATGTTGAAAAGTCATATAAAGAGTTCAGTGCCAAATTCAGAACACTCTCTGATAAGGAAATGCCACGGGTAGTTGCTACTTGTAACACCATGTTGAATTTTAAATTATCAGCCATTCCGTATTATATGGATTATATGGAAAGCGTAACTGCCGTTGAAGTTTCTACAAAAGATGTTTCGAGGCTCATCGAATGGAGTGATGTTTTGGATGGAATGTTTAAGGATATACAGAATAGAAGATTTGAAGGTGTTCGCGAGTTTTTAAACTTTTCAAAGGATTTTTTAAGTAAAAATTCACTTTTTGCTTCGGAACAAAGTATTAATTGGTTTTCAAATAATACTGAATACAAACTAAAATACGATAAGGGTACCCCCTCAGTAGAATGGCAAAAATTGAGCTTAAATGCTCGTTTTAAAACTGATTCAATCCTAATTTCAGAAACAAAAGGTGTATATTTCCCCTTAAATCACACGTGGAAAGGCAGCGGCGGTACGGTAACTTGGGATAGGTTTAAAATGGCAGATACGTATGCAAAGTTGACCGAATATACCATTGATATGAGTAAAGCATCTTACAGTGCTGAAAAAGTCAAATTACATTACCCGTTGATGTTTCCTGACCGTGACTTGGATGGTGTTTTTGAAGATAAATTGACTTTTAAAAATGAAAAAATTGAAGGCTCATATCCCCGTTTTGAATCTTATGATAAAAAGTTGAAAATCAATAACTTAGGTGGTAGTATTCAATTTGAAGGGGGCTTTAGATTACAAGGAACAACAGTTTTGGGCTATGGTACAAATGAGCAAAAAGCCCGTTTGACGATGAACGATAAAAAACGCGGGTCACGTAATTTTAGAGCGGCTGCCGAAAATTTTATCATCAGAAAAGGAGAAAATATAGTTGCAGAGCGCGTTGAAACGGTTATTTATTTCGGGAAAGATTCAATTTATCACCCCTCAGTAAATTTGAAAATTGACATTAAAAACGACCAAATGGTGATAGAAAGAGGGCAAAGGGGAAGTGATAGAAACCCTTACTACAACTCTTACAGCCAGATGAATATTGATGCGGGTAAAATCAAATGGAATATTGAAAAGGATTCGTTTGTAATTGGTGATAAATATCCTGGATTTGGCATCAATAGTAATAACGCCATGTTTGAATCGCTCGATTTTTTCAGCGAGCCTGATTATCGAAAATTTCAAAATATATCGACAACTAATCCCATTTCAATTATAAAAATGTATTCGGATGCCATCCAAAAACGGGTTATTCCAGCGGATGATTTTGCTCGTCAAATAAACACTAAGTTGAATGCAAGCATGATTCAAAGTTTGTTATTTGATATGGCTTCGCAAGGTTTTATCAATTATGATGTGGATAAACAACTGATTGAGCTAAAAGATAAACTTTTTCACTACGCGGCTGCCAATCAAAAAAAATCGGATTATGACGTATTGCGGATAATATCTGATACCAAAGAGGAAAATGCATATTTTACGTTGGCAGACACTTCTATTCAAATAAATGGAGTAAAAGGCGTAGAATTAAGTACTAAACAACGCGTCCGTTTGATTCCGGCAAAAAATGAAATTATACTAAAACGCAATCGAAATTTCGATTTTGATGGTCGTTTATTTGCGGGATTTGGCTTGTTTTATGGCAACAAATACCATTTTCATTACGACCAATTTGAGGTGCAAATGGATTCAGCCCGTTTCATGGATTTATATCTAAAAACGGGTGAGGACAAATTTGGAAAACCCATTGCAACGGGCATTAATTCTCGAATTGAATATTTAAAAGGCGTTTTATTGATTGACGCACCCAATAACAAATCGGGTCGTGAGGAGATAAAACTTTTCCCATCTTTCCAATCAAAAGACTATTCGTACGTTTTTTATGATGCTCCTGAAATTCAAGATTCAGTGTACAAACGGGATTCATTTTATTTTAAACTGGACAAATTCAATTTGGACGGTATGGATAGTTTGACCCAATCGGATTTAAAATTTAAGGGTTCGATGGTGTCAGCCAATATTTTTCCGATTTTCAAGGAGACATTATTATTACAGAAAGATAGTTCGTTGGGTTTTATTTCAAAAACGCCTGATGTGGGTTATCCGCTGTATCAAGCAAAAGGTAATTTTAAGGGTGAAATCAGTTTAGGAAATAAAGGCTTTCTGGGTAAAGGTTTAGTGAAATATCTCGATGCCTCTATTGAATCGTTTGATATTGTTTTCCATCCTAAACTCATGCAGGCAAGTGCGAAGAACTTTGAATTAAAAGAAAACAGAGCGAACAACGTGCCTCAAGTGGTGGGTCCCGGGGTAAATATCAACTGGAAACCGTACGTGGATAGTATGTATATCACCGCACGAGATACTGCTTTTAAATTTTTTAAAGATGGTGAATATACCTTAAGAAGTACCATTATCGTAACGCCTACGGGTGTGAAAGGTAAGGGGACATTTGATTGGGATAAAGGGACTTTAACCTCTCAGTTGTTTTCATTTGGTACGCACTCGGTTTCGGCTGATACCATGAATATGAGTATTCGAGCTTTGGATAAAACCGCTACAAATGCAGAGGATCAACTGGCTTTCGATACTAAAAACATCAAAGGTAAAATTGATTTTGACCAGCAATTGGGTAAATTTAAAGCCAATTCAGATGATATCCAGACGTAT
>JANMYC010000162.1:0-6027 GCA_031381715.1 Saprospiraceae bacterium | reverse complement strand
TTTGTGCACGTCAATAATACTGAGGGGGCGGCTCGCAATGGAGTTCTTCTTTGTATCAACGGAACGGGTATTCTGAATTCGTGGTTGCGCCGTATGGTCGGCGATTTCAGCTATGAACAGATGAATACTGAGGGGTCTAACACGCCGATTGGGGCAGAGGGCTTGACGTTTATTCCGTTCGGCAATGGTGCGGAAAGGGTTTTAGAAAACAAGCCATCAAGTGCTATTATGCATGGGTTGAATTTTAATAGGCATCAGCAAGGGCATTTGTTCCGCGCTGCTCAAGAGGGTATTGTGTATGCTCTGCAATACGGTTTGGAAATCATGCAAAAGATGGGGGTAGAGACTCAGACAGTTCGGGCGGGTCATGCGAATATGTTCCTCAGTCCTTTATTTAGAGAGGCTTTTGCCAATACGACAGGCGCGGCGATTGAGCTTTACAATACGGATGGCGCAACGGGTGCGGCTCGTGGCGCGGGCGTCGGTGTCGGATATTATAAAAGTTTTAATGAAGCTTTTATAGGTTTAAATAAAATACAAACGGTGGAGCCGGAAAAGCATTTGCAAGAGGCTTATACTGAGGGGTATAAAAAATGGGAGAAAATCTTAAAAAATAATTCGTAAAATCATTAATCCGTGGCACCGCTTGAAGCGGTGTCACGGGTATTTACACAATTTTTAAAAATAAAAACATGGCATCACAGTTTTTTAAAGGCGTAAAAAAGATAAAATTTGAAGGTAGAAAAAGCGATAACCCACTGGCTTTTAAATGGTACGATGAAAATAAGGTTGTAGCGGGTAAAACGATGAAAGATCATTTGCGTTTTGCAGTCTGTTACTGGCATACATTCTGCGGTACAGGCGGCGATCCTTTTGGCCCGGGTACTAAAAATTTTCCGTGGGATAAAAAACGTGATGCATTGAGCAGGGCTTATGACAAAATGGATGCTGCGTTTGAATTTATCACGAAATTGGGCGTTCCATATTATTGTTTCCATGACGTTGATTTAGTAGATGAAGCTTCTACAATTGCTGAATATGAAAGCAATTATACTAAAATCACGGATAAAGCGGCTGAAAAACAAGCTGAAACGGGTGTAAAACTCCTTTGGGGTACTGCGAATGTGTTCTCAAATCCACGTTATATGAATGGAGCGAGCACAAATCCTGATTTTGCGGCAGTGGCTTATGCAGGTACGCAAGTTAAAAATTCGATTGATGCTACTATCAAATTGGGTGGTGAAGGTTATGTATTTTGGGGTGGTCGTGAAGGTTATATGACGCTTTTGAATACGGATATGAAACGTGAGTTGGCTCACATGGGCCGTTTTTTAACAATGGCTCGTGATTACGCACGCAAGCAAGGTTTTAAAGGCAAATTTTATATTGAGCCTAAGCCGTGTGAGCCATCGAAACATCAATATGATTATGATGCGGCTACGGTGATTGGCTTCTTGCGTGAGCATGGTTTGGAGAATGATTTTCAATTGATTTTGGTGGTGAATCACGCTACATTGGCGGGTCATACATTCCAACATGAATTACAAATTGCGGCTGATAATAATATGTTGGGTTCGATTGATGCGAATCGTGGCGATTATCAAAATGGCTGGGATACGGATCAATTCCCTGTGAATGTTTTTGAATTGGTTGAATCAATGCTCGTTATCCTTGAAGCAGGTGGGTTTTCAACGGGCGGTATCAATTTTGACGCTAAAACGCGCCGTAACTCAACGGACTTAGAAGATATTTTCATCGCTCACGTGGGTGGCATGGATGCGTTTGCAAGGGCGCTCGTGGTTTCAGATGCTATTTTAACGAAATCACCATATAAAAAAATCCGCGCTGACCGTTATGCTTCATTTGATACGGGCAAAGGCAATGACTACGAAAATGGTAAACTAACGCTTGAGGATTTACGCAATTTCGCCATTGAAAACGGTGAACCTGCCACAAAAAGCGGCAAGCAAGAATGGTTGGAAAATATCATTAATGATTATATATAAAAAGTAGTTAGTGAAAATCCATGACACCGCTTTAAGCGGTGCCACGGTTAGAAGAGCCTACTCGAAGTTTTTGAGTAGGCTTTTAATTGATTATCATAGATTGCGATAAATATAATGTATTTCATTTCTGCCTCGTATCATTTTCGTTAAAAATCCTTCTGAATTGTAACACATTTCTGTTATTTTAGGAGGATAAGAAACTTCAATTAATCCTGTGAAATCATTCATTTTACTTGAAATCTGATTATTTTGGCTGAGCATCAAATTCTCTTGATGATTCAATTTAAAAAATGGATTTTTCATACTATCATATTCGAAGTACTGTTCACGCAATAGTTTTAACGATTTTGTATAAGTCTCCAATTTTATTAAATTTCCCTTTTCCCAATAATATTTATTTATATATAATGTATCATTATTATTTGAATAAATGGATGATTCAAGAAAACTACCATTATTATAATTATATTTGGTAAAGCCATTAAAACTAAATGACATGCTATCTTTTACATAATGCTTAGTTTCAATAATTTTTTGATTAATGTTATAAAAAAAACTATCTAAACTAACTTTTTCAAAGCCTTTACTGAGGTTATTTACTGTGTAAGTTTGTTTTTCAATCAATTTTTTCTGTAAACTATATTTAAATTTATAAGCATATTTAGGGCTGTTTTGTTCATCCTGAATACTATCCAAGCGGTTGGTGCTATCGTAAAAGTATTTTTTCACTAATGTGTCTTTGTCATCTTTATATTCGATTCGATCAAGTAGTACCCCCTCAGTACCTCCTTCACAAATAATGATCTCATCCTGCTTTTTACAGGATAAGGCATTTAAAAGTAGAACCAATATAAATGAGACGTTTTTTAAGTATATTTTTTTCATATTTGAACTTGATTTAAGTCAGGAAACAACAACCTATATAAGCTAAGACATAATAAAGTTAATTGGGGTTGGGTGTAAAAACAAAATTAATATGCTTGAATATCTCACTTCCTACAATTTAACCACTTTTCAATGGTCATTAGCTATCGTTACGGCAGTAGTGGTGGGTATCGGAAAATCGGGTTTGAACTCTCTTTCTACGATTACAGTTGCTACTTTAGCCATAGTTTTTGGTAGTAAAACTTCGACGGGTATTTTATTGCCAATGCTGATAGTAGGGGATACTTTAGCCGTTTTACACTATAAAAGGCATGTTAATTGGGCATCTTTATTCAAATTAGCGCCTTGGGTTTTGGTTGGTATTTTAATAGCCGTGTGGGTAGGGAAGGACTTAGACGAAGCCGTTTTTAAGAAGATGATGGCTGTGATTGTTCTGATTATTGTGGCGGGTATGTTTTGGTTGGATAGAAATCCGAATTTAAAAGTCCCTAATTCCATTTGGTTTTCAGGGATAATGGGGTTGGCTACGGGTTTTACGACGATGATTGGCAATCAAGCTGGTGGTTTTGCGACGATGTATTGGATGAGTATGCGTTTAACTAAAAACAATTTCATCGGAACTCACGCGTGGCTTTTCCTTTTTATCAATATATTTAAACTACCTTTTCACATTTTTAGTTGGAAAACCATTCACCCTAATTCCATTTCAGTGAATATTGCTTTATTGCCTTTCCTTATTTTAGGATTTTATATTGGAGTTTATATCGTTAAAAATATTGCAGATAAACATTATAATAAGGTCATTTTATGGTTGACTGCGGCGGCGGCTGTGTTTGTGTTTTTTTAAAATTTACGTTTTTGAGGGTTCTGACGAGTATCAAAAAAGTCAATTATAATGAGTTCTGTACCATCAAAACTGTAAAACATAAGGCGGTGTTTATCTATTTTTAAAATTCTTACAAAAGAATCGATAGGAGAAGGACGCCCGATTTCAGGTTGCTCAATAAGCATGTCTATCTTATCATAGACGGCATCAGCGAATCGAGTAGCTGTTGCCATTGAGAAATTATCTTGAAGGTATTCTGCTATTGAATTAAAAGTTTCCTCAGCGTCATTATTCCAACTTACTTGCTTAACCATTTAGCATGTCTTTTTTTTACTTCCAAATGTGGGCTTAGGTTGTTGCGGTCTTTACTCTTTTCTATGGATTTTTTCAAACGCTCAGCCTGTTCATCGGATAGTAAATCCCATAAATTATCATCTTCCACAGCCTGTTTAACAACTTCCCGAATTTTGAGTAGCGCTTTTTCAGTGTGTATCTCCGAGAGTAAATCGTATAATTCACCTTTCAATTCTAAAATTGTCATAATCAATTTTTTTATTTAGTAATGAATACAAAAATAGACTAAATAAAGCAGTTTGTAAAGGTTTTTTACGGAGGCGTATATTTAAAACGCCCTCACTATCATTAAGACAGTAAAGGCGTTTTTTATTCTTGAAATATCCTTTTTATTCCATTAAAAACTCGATGGTGCGTACACTGAGTAGTGCTTTGCCATCATTTTTAGGATTTTTAAAGACAAAATAGACTTTTTGGATGCCTTTTATCTTTTTACGTAAGACTACTTTTATGGGCTCCGTTTTGGCATCATAAATTTCACATTCGCCTATCAACTCACCTGTTGGAGAGCCTAAGCGAATTTCGGTTTTGCCACCCACAGTCATGCCTTGCCTAAAACCTTCAAAAATACTGAGGGATGTGATGTCTGTCATATCAATATCATAAAAACCGATATAGCTATTATCCTCAGTGGCTGCGACGATTTCACCTGAGCCATCGGGCATATTGAACTTGGAAATGCCTTTCTTATCATCAAAACTAACTGCTTTCATTTTAGGGCTGCGCAAAGCTATCAGTTCAGATACCATGAGGGGACCTACATTGGTACCACCTTTATCCGTGTAAGTCGCTTGCAACAGGTAGGCGCCTTCTTTTTTGCCGACGTGCGCTAAAGGGCTATAATCGTTTTCGATAGGCATAGAGGCTTTCACGTTTTTATCCTTTAACGATAAGATATAATCTGCCATATCTTTAGCATCCGATATGGAGATTTGAGGATGCGCTGCCATGGCTTGCTCGCCCCAAACGCCTCCTCCTCCAGAGATGATTTTTGAAGCTAAAAGGGATATATTCCCAGCAGAGCGCGGGTATTTAGTCGCAATATCCATGTAAGTGGGCCCGATTGATTTTTTATCCATTGCATGGCACGATTTACAATCACTCAATTCCATGAGGCGTTTACCGGCTACAAATGCCACGTTGCTCTTATGCCCTTGTTCAATCATTGTTTTATCATAGCCTTCTAAGTAGTTGATATTCATGACCACATCTTCGGGTTTGATGCC
This sequence comes from Saprospiraceae bacterium, assembly GCA_031381715.1. Taxonomy (GTDB): domain Bacteria; phylum Bacteroidota; class Bacteroidia; order Chitinophagales; family Saprospiraceae; genus JAAFJT01. Next base: position 730 of record JANMYC010000162.1, on the reverse strand, counting down.
TTTTTTCACTTTCCCATCCTCTTTATCGGTGACATTGACTTTGTATTTGATAGGTTTTTTATCAAAATAAAAGGTTTTATTGCTTTTTATGGCGATGTCAATTTTAGGCTCAGTATTACCTGCTTTAATTTTGATGGATTGAGTGTTGGAGTTACCTGCGGCGTCCGTTACTTTTAAAACAACATCGTAAATGCCTCCTTCTTTGAAAGTGAAGGTCGGATTGGCTTCTGTACTGAGGGGTAGCCCTTCGCCAAATTTCCAAGAGTATTTCAAGACATCATTGTCATAATCAATAGTTCCTGCCGATGAAAATTTAACGGTCAATGGCAATGCGCCATTTTTTTTATCAGCCGAAACTTGTGGAACTGGACGACGATTGCCTGCACTAAATTCTATTTTTGATAAAACAGCTTCCTCATTTTGCGCAAACCAATTCAAACCGTAATCCAATACATACAAATGACCTTCTTTTGAAAACGCCATATCTATTGGGTGATTAAATTTTGAGCTCGGCATAAATGGCTCCATGCCCGTATAATTCCCTTGTTTATCCATGCTTACGGCTACAATCCAGTCGCGCATCCATTCATATCCGAAAAATTTACCATCGTAGTGGCGAGGGAATTTTTTAGGATCATTGGTGTATTCATCGTAATTATACACGGGACCTGCCATTGGATTAGCACCGCCTTTTTTTAATAGAGGAAATTCTTTTGAATCGCCGTAGCCG
>JANMYC010000127.1:0-1961 GCA_031381715.1 Saprospiraceae bacterium | reverse complement strand
GCTTACCATTAAAATGTGTCACTTTTATATTTTTAAAAGCCACGGGACCATGGTCGCCTTGAATCATGAAGGGTCCCGTTGCCGCTTCATCTTCTGAAATGGGTCCGCCCGTGGGACCCGTCAATTCTATATTTTCATGCAAGGTAACGCCATTCATTATCACTTTCAAGACTTTTGCGTTAGCCGTTTTTTTACCCGAAGCGTCAAAACGCGGTGCTTGAAATGAGATATCCAAATGTTGCCAAAGCCCAGGAGCCAAGCACGCATTCTGCATGGGGGCATGACCTTCCCACAGAATTTCTTTTTCACCTTCAAAGCGTCGACGCTTGTAAATACCGCCACAGTCACCAGTTTTGGGGTTTTTCACACCCCAACTATCCAATAATTGGATTTCGTAACGCCCCATCAGGTAAAATCCCGAATTGGAATGCGCTGCCATCATAAAATCAAATGAGGCATCCACATCACCATATTCTTCAACCGAAATAAGATTGTCTCTATTTTCTTTGTCTGGAATGTTTACCAATACGCCTGCCCCAGCAGAAGATGTCATCGCATAGCGTTTTTCAATATCTGCATTCACATCGCCTGCGATTTGCCAATTTTTAGCAGTTGACGTTTTCCAAAATGACATATCTTTCAAGGGTACAGTAATTTGGGCTGAAAGCCAAAGCGGAAAGCATAGGATTGCCACCAGCAGCTTGTTTCTCATGTGTTAATTTTAAGATTTAAAAATTTGTTTCCGATTAGTGCTGCTAAAATAAGGTTCTGAGCCCAATAATCTATATAAATAAAGTTTTTTTTTGATATTCATGCTTAAAAAATCGACAGCCGACACCCCCTCAGTATGAAGCCCCTTTTTAAGTTAAAAAAGCTCATTTTACACATTTGTTTTATCTAAAAAAAATGTAGCCCCCCTCAGTAAAAAAGCCCCAAATCGAGTCAACTTGAGGCTTTCCTATTTTCATTTTATTTATCTACTCATCATCGTCATTGCGCCAATACCGAATATAATAATTAAAATATAGAGTACTATCACTGCCAATATCAAAATGCCTGAAAGCCGAAAATAATTTCGGAGATTTTTATAAGCTAAAGTCATTATTTCACTATTTGAAGAATAAAGTCCAGCCTTAGTCTTCTCAGCAAAATTGTACATGTAAAGTGAAATAAAAAAATAAGGCAAAGCTAAAACCAAATAAAAAATACCTAATCCTACACCGAACATTCCTCCCGCAAATGGCGAACCCGGTGGCATTGCGCTACCAAAAGAAGAACCTATGGTCATTACACTAAATGCGCCGAGTACAATGAGGGCAGTGAAAATAAAGCCCATAATGCCTAAAAATTTAGCCCATTTGGCGGCCGTTTCTAAATAATCTCTATCTTCTGGTGACAGACCTTGATTAGAAGACGTATTCAATCCTTGATCGAGAAATTCGTTGGTTTCCATTTTATTTTATTTAAGTGAAAAAGTTTTAGACAAATGATAGTCTAAGAAAACACTTCAATTAAGCTTTTTTTTTAATAAAATCCAAATAATTCTCTCTGTTTTAAGTCTCAGATCGGGAAAAAGTAGGCGTTTAGAATAAAACTAAAACCCGATAATAAAAGACAAAAAGGTCTTTAAATCATCTTTCAAGGTGACGTACATCACTCTTTCTGGCATGAATAGGTTTTAATTTTGAGTTCAGCTTTAAATATTTTTTAATGAATCAAAATTAGCTTGTTATGAAATCAAACTATCATTCTGCTCTTTTTATCACCCTCATTTTACTATTGAGTAGCTGCGGTGAAAAAGCCCCTACGGCTTCCAATACTTCAGCCGAAAGTGCATCGCCCGTTGGCGGTCAGTCTGCGGTCCAAGACGATGTTTCTATGAAAGATGTCGTGAAAGTGGCGATAGCTTCGCCCGACCATAAGACCTTGGTAACGGCGGTTGTGGCGGCTCAATGCCGAGA
>JANMYC010000103.1:0-10288 GCA_031381715.1 Saprospiraceae bacterium | reverse complement strand
CATTGGCAGCTCTGTTACTGAGGGGTTAGGGATAAATACGATGTTTATGGTTTCATCCATTTTTGCACTATTTTCTGTTGTCATTTTAGTTAAAAATATGAACGAAACGCTTGAAAACACCCGCCCATTCGCTTTTAACTTATTGAAAATTAGCCGTACTGAAATATATGAACCCAAAGCCATGCCGACCTTTTGGGTACAGCTTTTAGTGTCTTTTGCATCAGGCAGTATTTTATGTCTAATTCCTGACCTGAGTAAGCATTTAGGAATTGCGAATAAAGGTCTATTTTTTGGCGTTTATACCTTTTCATCGCTCATTATCCGCTTGATAGCCGGCAAATCTTCGGATAAATACGGGCGGGTGGCTGTTTTAAAGTGGTCATCCTTAGCGATGGTTATATCCATGTTGATGGTCGCTTGGTCACATTCATACTGGTCTTTTATGGCTGCTGCCGTGGTTTATGGCTTATCATGGGGCATGAATACCCCCACGCTCCAAGCATGGGCAGTAGATTTATCTCCCGAAGAGACAAGAGGAAAAGGATTGGCAACGATGTTCATCGCTCTGGAAGCAGGAATTGGTTTAGGGGCGGTGATTTCACAAGCCATTTATCAAAATGATGCTACTAAAATATCCCTACCTTTTTATCTTTCAGCTATCTTAGCTTTGATTTCTGCTGTATATTTGTTTTTTCAAAAGGATAAAATCCCAATAAATTAGCAATTATCAAGTAATTTTTATGCTCGAACATTGGTTACAACCCGTTTCTACTGCCCATATTCATGGCTTTGATGCGCTCTCTGACGAACAGTTGGGGCGTACAATCCACATTTTTAACGCCAATACTGAGGGGGGAGATATATCGCTCAAAAACGCTCAAATCGCCCTTGTGGGCATCGGCACTGACGATGCTAATGCTGTGCGGGCTTCATTTTACGCCCTAAGTAACACTTTTGATAAATTAAAGATTGTGGATTTAGGCAATGTCCGAAAACAGGAGACTTCTTTTATCATTCCTTTATTGAGTGAATTGCTTCAAGCGGATATTATTCCTATTATAATTGGTCACTCGGATGTTTTTACGCTGGCTCAATTTCAAGCGTATAGAAGTAAAAAAAGCTCAGTGAGTGTGACTTTAGTGGATGAAAAGATTCGTTTTACGCCTCAAATAAAGACTGATTCCTACTCATTGCACCAAATTTTAGAAGATTCTCAACTTTTTAATTGCAGCATAATTGGGTATCAAACTCATTTTACCCCCCCCTCAGTATTGGACTATTTTGAGAAGCATAATTTTGAATTGGTTCGCTTAGGCAGGGTAAAAAATAGCATGGAAGATATCGAGCCTGTAATCAGAGATGCGGACTTTGTGAGTATTCACATTGCTGCACTTAAAAGTATTGAAGCTCCCGCCCAAATCGATAGTTCGCCAAGCGGATTGTACAGCGAAGAGGCTTGTCAGTTGGCACGTTACGCGGGGATGAGCGACAAATTAACGTCGTTCAGTATTTTAGGTTTTAATAAAAAACTCGATAAAAACGAGCAAACCGCCCGAATAGTGGCGCAAATGATGTGGTATTTTATTGATGGTTTTAAAAACAGAAAACAGGATTTTCCAATTTCAAAAGCTTTCAATCAACTTACTCAATACATTGTGCACATCAAGGAATTTGATTATCAAGTTACTTTTTGGAAAAGCAATAAAAGTGGCCGTTGGTGGATGGAGATCCCCCTAAAAACGCGTAAAAAGCATGACCGTCACCGCTTGATTCCGTGCTCTTACAATGATTATTTAAAAGCCTGCAATGAGGATTTACCGGACAGGCTGATATATGCTTTTCAAAGATTTAAGTAAGAATACCCACTGTTTTTAATAGCAAATATGCCATTTTAATACAAAAGTGCTTGTAGATTCTGAGAACTTACAAGCACTTTGCTTTTTTATAGCGTCCATACTGAGGGGTATCGTTTTAAGCCTTAGCTACAATATCTTCCAAAAATTCAATTAATAATCTAACGCCGTAAGCCGTTGCCACTCTTGAATTTCCTAATTCATTTGAAATGAGAGCCATGCCTGCAATATCCAAATGCGCCCATGAAGTATGACCATCTATAAAAAGCTCAAGGAATTTTGCGGCTGTAATGGCTCCAGCCATCGGTTTACTCGTCAAATTGGATATATCGGCTACATCAGATTTCATATCATCCATATAAATCTCCCAAATTGGTAAACGCCAAAGACGCTCCCCAGAAATATCGCCCGCTTTGCTCAACGACGCAGCTAAAGCATCATCGTTTGAGAAAAGTCCCGCTGCATTATAGCCAAGCGTAGCCACTATTGAGCCCGTAAGCGTAGCCAAATCAATGATAGAATCAGGGTTGAAATTTTTCTTTAAATAAGATAATCCATCCGCTAATATGAGGCGTCCTTCGGCATCCGTATCAATGACTTCAATTGTTTTACCCAAATACGAATGAATAACATCCCCTGGTTTTGTTCCTAAACCGTCCACCATGTTTTCAGTAGAAGGTACGATACCGACTAAGTGAACTGGTAAGCCCAATTTAGCAGCCAATTCCATTGTACCTAAAACTGCTGCCGCGCCACCCATATCTGATTTCATGAGGTGCATATTGGTGGATGGTTTTATGCTGATGCCACCTGTATCGAATGTTACTCCTTTACCTACTAAGCCTATGGTTTTAGTCGCATTTTGAGGCTTATATTCCATTATGATGAAGCGGGGTTCGTGCCCACTACCATCATTGACAGACAATAAAGCGTGAAGACCTTTTTCCTGACATTGCTTTTTATCAAAAACAGTGACATCAAAGCCAAATTCCTTTCCTGAACTTACCGCCCAATCGGCTAAATACTGAGGGGTCTTGTTATTAGGCGAGGCATTCACCAAATCCATGATTCGAATTTGGGTTTCAGCCGTAGCAACTGCTTTTTGAGCCGTTTGCTGCACTTGCTTATTGTCCTCATCGACAAAAACAATGAGTTCTGAATTATCTTTTGCTAAAGGATGAACACCATTGGGTTCTGATTTATAAAGCCCAATGCGGTAAGTACCCAACAAAAAGCCGTTTATACCCGCCAATATTGTCGAAGTTTCCTTCTTATTGGAATGAATAAAACTAATGGCTATATTATCTCCAAACTTATGTTTTTGTTGGAAAGAAAGGTTGCGGAAGGCTGCAATTATATCAGAAGAAGAGGGTTTTTCACCTAATCCTAATAAACTTACTTTTGTTTCATTATCAAAGAAACAAGATACTTCTTTAAAATCGGCTTTAAATTCACTTTTCAGACGCTCAAACGACATATTAAACTCGTTGGCTACATTTTCAAGTGCACTATCAAGTGATTTAGATTTTAGTATTGGTATAATAACAGTTCCGTTAATTTTAACGAAATTCGACTTGATTGAAGTTTTCATCCTCGTAACAAGGGTATATTTTCTGTTTTTTTATATTAATTTTCTTTTCACAACCTATTAGCTCTTGTAAAAACCAATAGATTAAATTCCCCTGTTTCCCATAGTCTGTTTTTAAAATAGACTAAATATTATCATAAAAATGCAAATATAAATAAAATAACCTGATGAATTACTAAAAAATTCATCAGGTCATTCAAAACAGTCTTTTAAATATAATAATTCTAATTAAAAAACAACCAATCCAATGCTTTCGGAAACTCCTGCCCCCATCTTGATTCGGAATGAACACCCTCACTATCCGTTGATAATTTGAAATGTATATTGGAGCTATCGAAACCTTGGTTCTTGATATTGTCTCTAAAATTCTTGATATTAGGTATCATACTACTCCCCTCTTTTTCTCCTGCATACACATATATTTTAGTGAAAACAGGTTGAAAAAACGGAATAGTATCAAAAGGCAGATTTCGAGTAACCCAAAGTGAAGGTGAAAATATCATCAATTTGCCAAACACTTGCGGGAACATCAAGCCCGCGTAAGCCGTTATCAGGCCTCCCATAGAACTACCGCCCATGCCCGTGTGTGAGCGACTTGGTAATGTTCGATAGTTATCGTCCACAAACGGCTTGAGGGTTTCAGCCATGAAACGCACATATTTTTTGCCGTCAGAAGTACCCAATTTATCATTTTTTACGGGTAGAAATTCATTGACCCGCTCCGCCTCGCCATGATCAACGGCGACCACTATTATATCACCCAAACCTCTTTCAGCCAAAACTGCCAGTTTATGGTTTATCTCCCAATTACCGTACGGCGAATGCGGGTTATAAAGATTCTGAGCATCCTGCATATATAAAACAGGATACCGCTTCTGAAGATTTTTATCGTAATCAAAAGGCAATAATATGGATACTTTCCTGTTTTTCTTTAACTGAGGAATGTGAAAAGCATCATTTATGACCTTTATTTTAGGTAAAAATGATGGATTAAATGTAAGACCATAGTTAGACCAACGAGGTACTACATCGTTGAAAGTTCCGTGATGACTATTCAACACCCGATTGTGAGTCCCATTTCCAAAATCATCTAATTCTTGATTTTCCCAACCTCCCCGCACATATTTGTATTCGATTCGCTTAGGAAGCTGAATATCGGTAGGGAAAGTAAAAATAAACTTTCCTTGAGCTAAACGCCGAAGCTTGAAGCGCTGTTCGTCAACGCACCAATTGTTGAAATTACCAACGATGTACACTGGTCGATAATCATCAACAGGAGTTGTTAGCTCCACTGTTAAAGCCTGTTGTTTCGGTTGAGGTTGATAAAGACTTGCCACCACGCCCATTACTTATTTAGTTAGTCAGTTTGTTGTATAACATAAAATATCAAAATAGGTTTATTGATATTCATATCGATTTCCACTTCTATTTCTACCCCTCAGTTCCGATTCTCAGAATTAAACTTAAAACTCAAAAATAATCATAAATAAATCATTTTCAACACTTTAAGCATATTTTCATTATTTTATATTAAAATATTAAAACCTAAAAATACCCATAATAAGGGCTTAAAAAATCAAATTTAATCATCTATAAAAACATATCCTAATGGTAAATATAAAAATAATGTTGTTTAGTTACGCTTTACATTATCATAAAAGAATAACTGAAAACAATATTCTGAGACAGGAAGGAGGTAGAATAAGATATATTGATTAGGCTGATTTAGCCAACTAACATGAGGTAAATATTTAATGTTTTTTCATTTAAAAAATCTAAGGAATGACAATTTAATAAACTTACATTCTTTTGTATTTTAAATAGTGTATAACTTCAAGTTTGCCCCCATACCCTCAAGGGGGATTACACCTCAAAAAGGTGGCAATTTTGCCCTTTTCTTAATTTAATCCCCCTTTGGGGGTATGGGGGCAAACCTGAAAATTGGACATTATTTTAATTTTAGCTGCTTGCCGAGAATGTAAATTTATTTATTTTTCATTCCTAAATCGAAGACAGACATTTATTTTTTTTGATAAATAGGCAAAAAGAATTCAAAAGTGGTAAGGTTATTTTCACTTTTTACGGTTATATCCGATTGGTGCAATTCAATTATTTTTTTAACAATGGCTAAGCCCAAACCAGTGCTGCCTTCCATACTCAAGGTTCTGAAATACCTATCAAAAATATTGGAAAGCGTGCTCGCATCAATTATTTTACCTGTGTTGGAAATACGGATAAAAAGTTGATTGTCAATCTTTTGTACCATCAAATTGACAACACTGTCCACGCCAAGAGTTTTTTCCTCTTCATTAAAATTATAGCGAATGGCGTTGTCCAAGAGATTCTGTAAAATCCTATCAATTAATTTTATGTCTGCAACGACCCAAGGCGTATTTTCGGACAGATTAGAATTCAATTTTATGCCTTTTTCCTCACAGACAACCTCATATTTTGCCATCACATCTTGCAATAATTCGGCAATCGGGAAAGGCTCAGAGTGCACGGCTATTTGATTGGACTCTAATTTGGAAAGTTCAAAAAGGTCTTCTATCAGTTTTTTTAATCGTTCTGATTCTTTAATGGCAATGCTCAAGTATCGCTCTCTTTCATTCATGGTTATATTATGTCGCCGCATGAAAAGTGTTTCGATATAACCCGAAAGATTGGTCAACGGCGTGCGCAAATCGTGCGAAATATTGGCAATCATTTCTTTTCTCAGCGTATCCACCGACGATAGTTTATCCAGACTTTGTTCGAGTTGCTCACTTATTTTTAAATTCGTTTCGTAAGCTTCTTCCAGTCGTGTTTTCATTTTAGCCTCCCTGAAAATCAGTCGCCTCAATAAAAAAACAAGCAGTAAAATAAAAGGTAGAATAATAAAAAGAGAAAATAGCAAATTTTTAAAAGCAATCGCCTTAGCATCTTCCAAAAATTTACCGAAATCCAAGTCAGCCATCACCACAGCTACGGTGTTACCGTAAGTATCTCTTACCGGAGCAAATGCAGAAAGCCACATACCAAAGCGATCGGAGTACATCGGGATTACCCCCCCCTCAGTATATTGCTTTTTTAAAAGGCTATTGTACGAATCATAAGTATGCCGGAAATAAGGAAAATCCGAGGATGTACCAATAAACTCAAAATGATTTTTAGTACTATCAAAAACCATCGTATAAATGGGCGATTTAAGCATATTTGCTTCGTAATTTCGCCTCAAAATGTGATGAATGTGATAATAATTAGTATCCTGAGTATTATAAAGAATATCATCTTTAAGTGCATATTTTTTTACCAAACCTTGGTGCATATCTCCATCTATCTGCAAAGCAAGCGAATTAACGATTCCTTCCAAACGCAACAAAGCACTTTCCTCAGATAGATTGCACTCATGGTTATATGTCCAAATCGTGAAATAAAAACAAACGAATAAATAACCTATAAATACCAATAGGAATATTCTATTACTCGGCTTTTTATAAAATTTCATTATCATACTCAAAAATTATAGCATACCCCTCAGTATTTTGGGCGTAAATATTGTCCCGCACATAGGTTTTAGATATTACGAATGAAACAGGAATAAAATCCGCCATTTAGGAGAATTATTTTTTTGAATGAGGCATTATATTTTTCAAGTAAGGCGCAAAAAGAATCTTTTAAATGGCGAACTTTCTTCCTGTTTCATCCCTTGTAGATTATTCCTGAACCGGATTTCCGTTCAATAATCCGCAAAATGTTATAAAATGTATCATAAAACTATCACAACACCCTTTTATTTTAAATGTACCAATTTTTCAAATGAATGTTTTCAAAGTGTTAAATTTTGTATTTAATTCGTAAATAAAGGAAAATCATTTGATTTAATAAATATTTGCACTATTTTTGGAGAGTATTAGAATTAAATAATTTTAAAAATAAAAATTCCGATTATGAAAAAAATATTCATGATGTGCGCATTCGCAGGCTTTACGGCTTTCGCTGCCACAGCTCAAACAGAACCAACAGCGGCTACTACAAGCAAAGCTACTGATAAAAAAGAACACTGCGCTGGCACAGCTAAAATGTGTACACCTGCTGAAAAAGCGGCTTGCACTTCAGAAGCTGCTAAATCTTGCTGCGCAAAAGGAAGTGCTAAATCCACTTCTATGGCTGTAAAAACAGACAAAGCTGATGTTAAAAAAACACCCGCTACAAATAAGTAATCCGAAACTTATTTGCCTGTAAGCCCAATGCTTTTCTACTGTAATGGTAGAAAAGCATTTTTTTTAAGCCTACTTAACAAAAAAATAACACATTTTTAAAATTTTTTTATTTAGAATTCATAAAAACAGCCTAAATTTGCATTTTTAAAATTTATTAGTTTGAAATAATCATAAAATAAAGATGATTATTTTGTAAAAAAGACTATTTTACATATTAAATTTAAAATAATGGATTCCGATTATCGGAATAAGAATTGTAAGCTACTTGTTTTTTATTCTATTTACTAAGTCAATGCATTTTTTGCTGTTTTAAAAAACGATATACTCAATAAAAGCATTTAAAAGGCATTTTAACTTAGTCAGAATTAGGCATGAGCTTATGAAACCAGTTGGCATGGTTTTTTAACTAAAACCCTGATTATGAATAAATTATGATTCTTTAACCCATTTTAAAAGAGATAGATAATGCCTGTAACGACAGTTAGATACTCGGATGAGGAATTACGACAGTTCAAAGAATTAATAGATGAAAAACTCGTAAAAGCTCTTCAAGAAATAGCGTTCACTCGTGAGCAAATGATTGAAATGAATGAAAATAGCAGTAATCAACAAAGCGGAGATTGGACTGACGAAAGTACGAACCACACAGAAATGGAAATGCTGAATAATTTATTGGCTCGTCAGCAACAGTTTATCCGTAATCTTGAAAATGCTTTGCTCCGCATTCAAAATAAAACTTACGGAATTTGCACTATTACTGGGCAATTAATCGATAAAAATCGCTTACGCCTTGTGCCTCATGCCACTAAAAGCGTAGAAGCCAAAAACTCTCGCCCGGTACCAAATACATCGACTCATGCTGTCAATGACGCCGCTCGCAAACATAGAGAAGATGATACAGCCAATAATGAGCATGACGATGCTGGCACTCAAAAAGAGTTTTTTGAAAACGAATAATTCTATTTCATGAACCTTTAACTTTAAAAAAATCCATTGAGATAAAATTCAAAAAAGGCAATTTCGCTATTGAGCGGGATTGCCTTTTGCTATTTCGATGAATAAAGTATGTTTTATTTTTTCAATCAACCTCTTTTTAAATAAAAAATAAAATTTTATGCTTCATGCGTGAATATTGAATTTTTCAAAACCTAACTTTGCAGACTTAAACGACTTAAAATAAAAGTGCCTATGCGATTGTTTGTCTATTCATATATCATTGTTTTGTTTACAATTGCATCATGCGATAGAGCAACTCCTACTCAAAATGATAAAAATGCTTCAGCCCAGACGTCAGGTAGCGTCGAAGATTCCGATGCAATCGGAAAGGGGGTACTCCAAGCTTTCACAGCACAATATCCCAAAGCTCAGGATGTTGTGTGGGATACCATAGATATTGGATATGTGGCTAATTTCAGCAACGGCAAAAATGAGTGCAAAGCATTTTACGATAAAAAAGGTCAATTTCAGTATACGACCACGCTCATCGCATCTGAAGATATTCCTGCCAATATTCAAGCAGAACTCAAAAAACGGTATAAATCATTCACAATTGCTATTATCCAAGAAGTTTTTGATGGAAAAACCAAACTCCTTCAAATAGAAATTGAAACGGATAAAGACTATATATCACTCGAATTTGATGAAAAAGGCAAGTTCTTAAAAGAATTGAAGCAACCCCTCAGTACAGAAGAGATTCAGAGACAAGAAGAGGAAGGTGTGGACGAAAACGAGAAATAAATATGAGAAACCCAGCATTATTCATCACATTCAGTGAGCTTGGCGGTAAAGGCGTTTTTACAGGTACCCCCATTAAAAGTGGAGATTTGATAGAGATATGCCCCGTTATTATATTAAAAGAAGGGGAAATGGAAATATTGGACACCACAACCCTCTATGATTATTATTTCCTTTGGGGCGATGATCAAAAGCAATGTGCGTTGGCATTGGGTTTTGGCTCTCTTTACAACCATTTTTGTCCTTCCAATGCCGATTATTTCATGGATTTTGAAGAGCAAATTATAGAAATACACGCAGTCAGAGATATTGAAGCGGGAGAAGAAATCACCATCAATTATCACGGCGACCCTCAAGACCCTTCGCCGACATGGTTCATGACTGATGGTAAAATACGATAAATTTTAATAAAAAATGGCATTTACAGAATCTACCATGCTGCCTTTGGGCACAAAAGCTCCTTATTTTTCACTTCCAGATACAGTGAGTGGAAAAGTATTGAGCCTTGATGATATAAAATCCGACAAAGCTACTGTCATTATATTTTCATGTAATCACTGCCCTTATGTACTCCATTTGAATGCAGGTATCGTAAAAGTGGCACACGATTATCAGCCATTAGGAGCCCGTTTTGTGGCTATTAGCTGCAATGATGTTGAAAACTACCCAATGGATGCCCCTCATTTGATGACAGAATTGGCTCAAACGGCAGGCTATACTTTCCCGTATCTGTACGATGAAACGCAAGAAGTCGCTAAGGCTTATGATGCGGCTTGCACCCCTGATTTCTATATTTTTGACGGTGATATGAAATTGGTTTATAGAGGTAGGTTCGATAGTGCTCGTCCTAAAAACGATACACCTGTTACTGGAGAAGATTTAAGGGCTGCTTTGGACGCTGTACTGAGGGG
>JANMYC010000099.1:0-1858 GCA_031381715.1 Saprospiraceae bacterium | reverse complement strand
CCCCTCAGTACCCGCGTCCGATACATCGAGCGCAACGGCGCAATGTGGCATCGTGCGCACCAAAGATTTGGAAACATGGGAACGCTTGCCTGATTTGAAATCAAGCTCCATGCAACAGCGAAACGTCGTTTTACATCCTGAATTTGTAAACGGCAAATATGCTTTTTACACCCGCCCTCAAGACGGTTTTATTGAAACGGGTGCAGGTGGTGGCATTGGCTACGGTTTAGCGGATACGATGGAAGGTGCAGTGGTTGAAAAAGAAGTGATTTTAGATGAAAAACGCTACCATACAGTCTATGAAGTTAAAAACGGTCAAGGTCCCGCCCCTTTAAAAACGGAGCATGGCTGGTTGCATTTGGCGCATGGGGTACGAAATACAGCGGCCGGATTGCGCTACGTTTTATACCTTTTTATGACTGATTTACAAGATTTGACTAAAATTATCTATAAACCCGCCGGTTATTTCATTGCTCCCGAAGGCTATGAAAGGATAGGGGATGTATCAAATGTAGCTTTCTCCAACGGTTGGATTTTGGACGAAGATGGTAAAGTTTTCATTTACTATGCCTCATCGGATACCCGCTTGCACGTAGCCACTTCCACGCTTGACCAACTATTGGATTATTGCATGAATACGGCGCCTGATGGCTATCGCTCGGCGGCTTCAGTGGAGACATTAAAGGCGATTATTAGTAAAAATTTGGAGTTAAATTAAAATATCGTGTCATCTTTAAAGTCAGAACAATACGAAAATAAATGAAAAGATGAACCCTATAATTCAAATCTACCAAACAGAAGTAGAGTTAGAACTTACGAATATCCTCAATTTTTGGACATCAAAAACCTATGATGAAATCAATGGTGGTTTTATCGGTAAAATGGATATTAACGGGCAGGTAGATTACGACGCACCAAAGGGTTTGGTTTTAAACGCCCGTATCCTTTGGACATTCGCTGCCGCATATAAACGTTCTGAAAATCCTCAGCATTTGGAAGCCGCGCTACGGGCTTATGAGACATTGACAATGCAATTTAAAGATGAAAAACATGGTGGTTATTATTGGTCAATTCAAGCCAATGGAGACCCCCTCAGTGTGCGCAAGCAAATTTATGGTTTGGCGTTTGTGTTGTATGGCTTGAGTGAATTTTATTCTATTTTAAAGGAAAATGATGTATTAAAAGAGTGCATTGAGATATTTAATTGGATTGAAAAACAGAGTTTTAATATTCAAAATAGGGGTTATTTAGAAGCTGTGGCACGAGATGGCTCGCCTTTGGAAGATATGCGCTTGAGTCCAAAAGATAGGAACGACCCCCTCAGTATGAACACGCATTTACACATTTTGGAAGCTTATACGAATCTTTATCGAATATGGGAAAATGACTTTTTAAAACAACAAACGGAGAATCTGATTGATATTTTTCTTGAAAAAATCATTTCACAGTCAAAGCATTTAATCCTCTTTTTTAATGAAAAATGGCATCCCACTGACGATGAAATCAGCTACGGACATGATATAGAAGCGGCTTGGCTGGTTTTAGAAGCAGCGGAAATGGTGCATTATAGAGTAGAAGAAGCCCGTAAAATAGCCGTTGAAATAGCTCATGCCGCGTCAAAAGGCTTAGACACTGAGGGGGGGCTTAATTACGAAGCGCACCGAAAAGAACGGCATTGGTGGGTTCAAGCCGAAGCAATGGTTGGCTTTTTAAATGCTTACGAGATTTCAAAAGAAGCGCATTTTTTAGAAAAATCCTTAATGTGTTGGGATTTTACTAAAAAGCATTTCATTGACCATAAAAATGGCGAGTGGTTTTGGGGATATACTGAGGGGGGAGAATTGATGCACACGGAGGA
>JANMYC010000089.1:0-2860 GCA_031381715.1 Saprospiraceae bacterium | reverse complement strand
CAATATCCCCCTCAGTATAACCCCGTTTTAAAAGGGCATAAATGAGATTTGGGTATTGTGAAACATCTTTTAAGCCTGTAGGTAAAGTATCACCGACGCCATCAAAATCCGAACCTATACCAATATGATCAATTCCAATTAATTTACGCACGTGGTCAATGTGATTCGCCACCGTTTCTACGTCAGCAAATAAAATCGGATGCTCTTTTTGAAACTCTTTGATAATCGGTTCAGCCGCTTTATCACTTTCTTTTAAGCCGTTTACTTTTAACTTGACATTCAGCATCTCCTCCTTCTCCTTAATATCCAGACGGGCTTTTTCATCTAAAAACGACGTTCCGAAGTTTATTTGTATAACTCCACCGTTTTTGCCCAATTTTTTAATCATATCATCCGACATATTGCGCTTAAAACTGGGCGTGAAAGCTCTACAAGATGAATGTGAAGCAATGCACGGTTTTTTACTCAATTTCATCACTTGATAAAATGTTTTATCAGAAACGTGTGAAATATCCACCATCATGCCCACTCGATTCATTTCTTTCACAATTTGCTTACCATAAGGACTCAGCCCTTTCCACGTTTCCTTATCATCATAAGAAGAATCACATATTAAATTATCCTTCCCGTGCGTGAGGGTGACGTAGCGAATGCCCCTATCATAAAAATATTTCACATCACTCAATTGAAGTAAAGGTGCCCCATTTTCCATACCCATTGGGAACGAAATGAGCCCTTTTTTAAAATTTTCATCAATTGACTGAGGGGTATCCCCATCCGCAAATTTGTCGGGATGAGCCGCAATAATGCCTTTTACCATATCAATCAATGAATCCGCTAAAAGCTTTTCTTTACCCGTTTTTTGATAATATGCAGGAATATAAACCGACATAAAAGGTGCACTCAAACCACCTTTTTTAGCCCGGACATAATCAAAATCGCCCTCCGTCGTTTGGACAGGGATATCCATATACTCCCTTTCAAGCCTAAAATTTTTAATTTTTAAGCGATAAGGCAAATCCACATGACCATCGGTGATGATGTATTTATGAGCCAATTCATCCGCTTTTGCTTTTAATTGGTCATCAGAAAATGGACTATTTTGAGCAAAAAGGGTATTTACGTTAAAAAAAACAATCAAAAACAGTATTTTTTTCATTATCATCTGGATAAAATGAGCAATAATTTTTTCAAATATAAACAAAGATTGAAGAATTGGTGGAAATTTCAATGAAAGTTGACAAAAGATACATATAGTTTTTATTAAAATTTTATTAAAAAAAATTAGTTTATATCCTCAAAAATGCTGTATCTTTCATCAATAATTCTGCACCAAGAAGGCACGTTTAATTCACTAAATGAAAATTGTACAATCCACTCATTATCAACGTGTTATGATTAAAATTAATGTTTTCACCTCCCGCGTAATCCTTTTTGGGTTATTAGCTCTTTCTGTCATCGCATGTAAGCGCAATTTGGTTGCGAAGAAGATGACTAAAAATATGGCTGCTTATGTATATGCCTACACTTCAGGTACGATTTCACGAGAGCAACCCGTATTTATTCGTTTCACATCCGCCCTCGTGAAGCCCGAAGATGTGGGCAAATCCGTGGAAAGTGGGGTATTTAATTTGACCCCCTCAGTATCCGGCACTGCCATTTGGGAAGACGCGAGCACCATTCGCTTCACACCCGAAAAAAACTTCAATTCAGGGCAAATTCACGTTGCTGAGGTGAAGCTCAAACGGCTTTTTAAAAATGTGCCAGCCGATGCTGAAGAGTTTCAATTTGAATTCAAAACAAGGGAATTGTATTTTGAAACCATCACGGATGGCTTGCAAGCGGAGAACAACAACGACATGAGTAAGCAAACTCTGGTCGGCGAAATTTCTCTATCCGATAGAGCTGATGAAAAAGCTATTGAGCAAATTTTAACAGCCACCCAAAGTGGCAAAGCATTGACCGTCAATTGGTTACACGCTGACGATGGATTAAAACATACATTCAGAGTTAAAGATGTCGTACGGGGACAAATGGCATCAAAAGTCGTTTTAACCTCCAATGGAAAGCCCATTGGCGTGGATATAAATGAAACTAAAGAAATTGACATACCCGCTTTGGGCGATTTTACCGTCATGAATATGCGCTTGGTACAAGAAGCTGAGCAGTATTTAAAAGTCAATTTTAGCGACCCCCTCAGTACTACGCAGGATTTGAATGGTTTAATCAAAATCAATGATTGGTACGGTACATTGCGCCAATCCGTTGATGGAAACAGCATTTTAGTCTATCCGAGTGAGCGCGTTTCGGGCGATAAAAACGTATTTGTGGACGCCGCTATTCAAAGTGCTCAAGGTAAAAAACTGAAAGAACCAGTGAGTTATACCCTATCTTTTGCGGACATTAAGCCTCAAGTGCGCTTGGTCGGCAGAGGGGTTATTTTACCAAATTCCGATGGCTTAAATTTCCCTTTTGAAGCCATAAATTTGAATTTTGTGGATGTCGAAATAGTTAAAGTTTTTAATAATAATATTCTTCAATTCCTCCAAACAAATGATTTGGATGGCAATGGCGAATTGGAACGCGTGGGTAATATCGTTTTACAAAAACGCGTGGCTTTAAAAGACCTCAATCCTTCTGCTTCCGCTATGCGTTGGACACGTTATGGGTTAAATTTAGAGGAACTGGTTAAAAAAGACCCAACGGCTATTTACCAGATTCGCATTGGTTTTAGACGGAGTTATACCAATTCTTCGTGTGGTTCTACCGCTCCAAAAGATGATTTGAACGGCATGACCATCATGCAAAGTGGTGAATTTGTAGAAACTGAAACGGATGAAAGCGATAGCCAAAACAATTG
>JANMYC010000084.1:0-3460 GCA_031381715.1 Saprospiraceae bacterium | reverse complement strand
CCCCTCAGTATTTTGCGTTTTTCCCCGAGGTGAATGCAAAAATTCGATAATATTATTTTTTAAAAAAAAGGTTAACACCATGTAAGGGTACATTATATGTTATGACGTCTTTTGGGTTAAGAATGTCTAAATAACTAATTTTGTAACCAAACTCTCAACTAAGATGTTACGAACTTTACTCTCCTTTGCTTTAGTACTTTGCACATGCTGCATGGCTTCAGCATCCCCTTCATTTGAAAGTAAGCTCAATGAAGCTTATCCGTCATCTGACATAAACAAAATTGCATTCACTGTTTCAGGTAAAATTACATCTGATAATGGTGAGCCTCTTGTAGGTGCAAGTATTGTCGAAAAAGGCACTTCAAATGGTGCTATTACTGACTTAGATGGTAATTTTAAGTTAGATGTTTCATCTGGCAAAGCCATTTTAGTTGTTTCTTTCGTCGGTTATGAAACGAAAGAAGTGGCATTGAACAACCAATCTACGTTGGAATTGAAATTGTCAGAAGGTTCTGCTTTGAATGAGGTCGTAGTTGTTGGCTATGGCACTCAAAAGAAGAGCCAATTGACTGGTGCGATTTCATCCATTTCCGCCAAACAGATTACGGAAATGCCAATCACTAACGTAGCACAAGCCCTACAAGGTCGTGTAGCTGGTGTTGACGTATCGCAGTCTGGTAGTAAGCCAGGTACTGTGCCAACTATCCGTGTACGCGGTCGTCGTTCATTCAGAGCGAGTAACGATCCACTCTACGTTATAGATGGCATTCCAATTTCAGCGAATTTTGAAGACCTTAATCCTAATGATGTTGCATCAATGGAAATTTTGAAAGATGCTACAGCAACTGCTATCTATGGTGCGCGGGGTGCAAATGGTGTTATTTTGATTTCTACTAAAAGGGGTAGTTTAAATGGCAAGAAAAAGACAACTATAAGTTACGATACCTACATTGGACAAACAGAAGCATTGGACAAAATAAAGTTGTTCTCAGGGCCTGAGTTTGCGGAATATATTCGTGAATCTCGTAGAGGCATTGTCTCTGGTAGCACTTATAAAGATGCTGCTGGTAATCCAGTACCGAGCGGTAAATCTGATGCATTTGCGGATTCGAAATTATTTGAACCTGTGGAGTTAGATGGTATTGCCAATAACCGCACAACGGATTATCAAGACCTGATTTTACAAAAAGGTTTTCAGCAAAATCATTCATTGGGTGTACAAGGTGGTAATGAAAAAACATCTTTTTATATCTCCGGCAGTTATTTCAGAGATAAAGGTATTTCGTATGGTTTAGATTATACCAGAATGTCACTCCGAGCAAATGTTGATCACAACATTAACGATAATTTGAAAGTAGGTTTATCATCTTATACGATGTACAGTATTCGTAATGGTGCTAACCTAAACCCTTATGGTTTTACTTTGCAACAAAATCCACTGGGTAAATCACTTGATAGTTTAGGAAATATCATTTTTGCGCCCACAAATGATGCTTTATTGACCAATCCATTGGCTGAAATCGTCCCAGGAGCTCAAATAGACGAGCAAAGGAGGTACAGAATTTTGAATAGTTTATTTGCAGAATTGAAAATCATGGAAGGCTTGACTTACCGGGTCAATTTTGGTCCAGATTTCACTATTCAGCGTGCGGGTCGTTTCACAGGTTCAGCAACAAACGCTTTGAAAGGTGGTGCCCCTACGGCTTCTACCAATAATTTCTTTGCTTTCAACTGGGTACTTGAAAATATCGTGAATTATAATAAAGCCTTTGGAAAGCATAATTTAGGCTTAACTGCATTACATTCTATTCAAAAAGATAATTTTGAAACCAGTAGTATTTCTGTTCAAGGTGTACCCGCGGAGCCACAAGCTTTTTACAATTTGGGTAATGCCAGCAGCGTCTTAGGCGTTGGTAGTGGTTTGGTTCAACGGACAATCAATTCATTCATGGGTCGTGTGAACTACGATTATGATGGTAAATATTTATTGACAGCTACTTTGCGTCGTGACGGAGCAAGCCCTTTTGGTGTCAATACTAAATACGGTAACTTCCCTGGTCTTGCATTAGGATGGAATGTAGCCAATGAAAATTTCATGAAAGGCACTTCTAACTGGCTTGACTTATTAAAGCTACGCGTCAGTATGGGTGCAGTAGGTAATCAAGCGGTTGCACCGTATCAAACACAGGGTTTATTAAGCCGTACTGTGTATGCTTGGGGTACAACAGCTGCCTTTGGGCAACGTCCCAATACAATTGGTAATCCAGATTTGAAATGGGAGTCTTCTTTAACAAAAAATATTGGTATTGATTTCAGTATTTTAAAAGGTCGTGTATATGGTTCAATTGAAGCATATCAAGTTAATACTACTGACTTGTTGTTAGCTGACCAATTACCATCTTCTATTGGTTTTACTTCAGTAACGCGTAACGTTGGTGAAACACAAAATAAAGGTATTGAATTGAGTATCACGACGGTTAACGTTGATAAAGGTGGATTTAAATGGAGCTCAGACATTGTTTTTACTAAAAATAATGAGCAAATCATTTCTTTATACAATGGCAAAGTAGATGACCCTGGCAACAGATGGTTCATTGGCAAGCCGCTTACAGCCTTTTTTGATTTGAAAAAAGATGGTGTATGGCAACTGAATGAAGCGGATGCTGCTAAAGCCTATGGTAGCCGTGTCGGTCAAATCAAAGTGAATGACAATAATGGCAGAGGTACAGATGGTTTATTGACTGGTCAACCAGATGGAAAAATCAATGCCGATGACCGTGTATTCCAAGGTTCTGAAATTCCAGATTGGAGTGGAGGCATCACCAACCGTTTTAGCTACAAAGGCATTGACTTTTCTTTCATTTTGTATGCGCGTATTGGTCAAACAATATTGAGCGGGTTCCATGCAAACAATAACGCTTTAGCAGGTCGCTATCAGCAAATTAAAGTGGATTATTGGACGCCAAACAATCCAACCAATGAGTTTCCTCAGCCGAATAAAGATCAAGAGTTCCCAGTAAACAATCAGACACTCTTTTATTTTGATGGCTCATTTGTGAAATTGCGTAATATTAATTTTGGTTACACTTTACCATCTGAAATAACTAAAAAATTGGGTATCGAATCAATGCGTATTTTCTCAAGCATTCAACAGCCTAAAATCTGGTCTGAATACCGTGATAAATACAACGGTGTTGACCCTGAGGTGAACGAAGCACAAAACGTTGGTGGTGGTGTTACACCGGCTACAAAAGTTTATACAGTTGGTCTAAATGTTAAATTTTAATATTGAAAAGTAGTTCTTTTAAATAAAAATATTTTAAAGCTACCCCCTCAGTATTTTAATATTTATGCGTACTTCAATTAATAATTTTAAAATTTTTTATAAAATGAAAAATATAAATTTTAGAAAATATTTATCTGCTCTTTCTATACTGGGATTGCTTTTTGTAAGCCAGTC
>JANMYC010000050.1:0-3188 GCA_031381715.1 Saprospiraceae bacterium | reverse complement strand
TGCCAATGTACAAGGCTAAACCTAAACTTAAAAAAAAGATAATTATACCCGAGAAGAAGGCAACCATTATACTCCCTATGGCAGCGGCTGTAAGTGAAGTTGCTTTTTCTGCCGCCGAAAGGCGGGCATATTCCCACATATTCTCCACATAATTGATGAAGAGTTTAAGAACTTGCTCTGATTTTACCTTTTGTTCTGTAATGGTATTCATGATTGTATTCTTTAGGAATTTTCAAAAAGAGATTATGCAGCCAAAAATTAATTATTTGGCTGCATTTCTCTAAATATATTTAACATATTCTAAACTCTCCAAAATTACGATACCGCTTGCTTAGCTTCTTCAGTGTAGTTATTTGCTTTCGTTTTCACTGTAGAAACGGCTTCTTGCGTTTTTTCTTTAGCCTCATCATAAGTTTTTTCAGCCTTAGAAGCAATAGAGTTCCAAAGGCGTTTGCCTTCTGTCAAGAAATTATCTTTGGTATCTTTTACTTCTTCGGCACCGTTTTCAGCTTTTTCTTTAGCTTCTTGAAGGGCTCTTTTGCCTTCCGCAACAAGGTGATCGAAATAAGATTCAGCGTCAACACTGGCGTCTGCCATTTCAGCTTGAAGTGCCTTCCACGATTTTTTACCTTCTTTCAAGAAGTTATCTACTTGGTCTTCCAGTTCGTCTTTGCGTCCAATTAAGCGACGACGTGTTTTCGAACCTTCTGCTGGTGCCAATAACACACCTAATGCTGAACCTAAAATGGCGCCACCGGCTACTGCTAATAAGATATTTTTTGCCTTGTTTGTCATGATATACTTTTTATAAATGAAATAATTAATTTAAAAAATAGCTAAATTTGTATAAGCTATCCGTCTATTTAAATTAAAATAGCATACCATTGGCTTTTATCATTATTTTTGTGGAGATTTGAGGATTAAATTCCCCAATCAGAGATTTCATAAGGAATAATATACCCCAATGCGGCATTTTACCAAGTTATATGGAAGTTTGACCATCAAATTTTAAGTTGTTTTTTTAAAATAACACCTAAATTCCACATACTTTTGCGGGCACAGTTTTTTTGTAGACGTTTATATATAGTATTTAAAATTTACAAATAATCATGAGCAATAGAGTTTTAATAATTGAAGATGAAACAGAGTTGAGTGGATTAATAAAAAGGTTTCTCTCTAAAAGGTCATATGAAGTAACATGCGTTGAAAGTTTAACAAGTGCGATATTATTACTTCAATCTAATTCGTTTGATGCCATCATTTTAGATAATAACCTGCCAGATGGCAAAGGGCTTGATATAATTCCCACCATCAATTATGCCCAGAATAAACCTAAAATAATAGCTATGAGCGCTATGCAAGTCCGTGATGAAGCCCTCAAAGCGGGTGCATCTTATTACATGGAAAAACCTATATCAATGGCTGCGATTTATAGATTGCTGAATAATTGAGGTAGGGTTTAATAGGATTTTTTTTATGCTGAACTGGAGTTCCGCGCTACACTTGAAATCTAATAAAACCAATAAAATTTTAAAAAATTTACTTCAAATATAATTACCATTATGTTTATTTAACAATAAAAATTCGGTTTTTGCAGTTGTAATTCTATTAAATCCATAAAAAATCCTACCAATCCTACTTCAAATAAAAAAATCCTACAAAGGCTTTGGAAACTGCAAAACAAATGCACTGCCTTCGCCATCTATACTGTGTGCCTGAATGGTGCCCTTATGCAAAAGCATAATTTGTTTACAGAGACTTAAACCAATGCCGCTGCCTGTCTTTTTAGTGCTGAAAAAAGGAATGAAAATTTTATCCAATAGTTCGAGCGAAATGCCAGTACCGTTGTCGGCGACTTTTATGAGCAATTTATTGTGCTCGGTGTAGGCTGAAATGATAATTTTGGGGATTTCTCTGTCTTTTACAGCTTCTGTGGCGTTGACCAAAAGATTTATCAAGACCTGTTCTACCAAATTGACATCTAGCGCAGTGGTCAGCTGTGGGTCTTTTAAAATGACTTCCAATTCTATATTTTTCTTTTCAAAAGTGGGCTGCATCAAGGTTAGGATATTCTCAAAAATATCTCGAACAAGTATTTTAGTGAGATTCGGTTTCGTGACCTTGTTGAGGTTTCGATAGGATTCAGCGAATTTCAATAAGCCTTCGCTTCGTTTTTTGATGGTTTCAAGACCCAATTCCAAATCTTCTTTTTCACCGAAATTAATCCGTTTTTTCAAGGTATCTGCCAATGATGAAATGGGCGCGACGGAATTCATAATTTCATGCGTCATAACGCTCAAAAGTTTTTGCCAAGCGAGTGCTTCATTTTCATCTAAAGCTTCGTGGATATTCTGAAAAGCGATTAATTTATTCGTTTTATCATCCACTTGAAACAGTGTAGCAACCAATAAAATTTTCAGTTGTCGATTATCTCGGTTGATTGTCACGACAGTTGTTTCATTTGGTCGAATGGAAAGGATGGCATTATAAAGGTGTTCGTCGCGCTTTTGTAGCGAATTAATCGTTTTTAAATACGGAATGCTGAGCATTTTTTTAAACGAATTATTCATCCAATTCACTTCGCCTGAAGCGGATTCATAGGAGATAATGCCTGTATCTACCAATTCCAAAATCTGTTGCAAATATTGGTATTGCAATTCCCGCTCTTTTGAAATAACCCGAAATGTAGTATTAATTTCATTAAAACCTTGACGCAAAGATTGTAATTCCGCAGGGGCTTGTTTGACATTAAAATTTCTGGAAAAATCGCGATAATGGATGGATTCCACAAATTCAGTCACCTCATCTTGAGCTTTTTTGAGCATTTTATAAATATCATATAAAACATAAAGCATAATGGGCACCACAAACCACAAATAGAAATACCAGCCTTTTACCCATAAAAAAGCAACGGCGTAAAGCACGATAAACAAAAGCACCACTTTTATCGCTATGCGTATTTCAGGTTTTTTAAACATTTTAAATTGACTAAACAAGATTTTTTTTAAGATTTAAAGTACATTTTGAGCATTCTATACTGAGGGGTACTCAAATATCGTGTTTGCTCAATTTGCGATACAAAGCCGTGCGCGTCAAACCCAATTCTTTAGCGGCTTTTGTGATATTCCCGTTGTGTTTTTCGATGACTTTGACGATGGTGTTTTTTTCAATATGACTCAATCTCAAAT
>JANMYC010000036.1:0-2195 GCA_031381715.1 Saprospiraceae bacterium | reverse complement strand
AAAAAATGACGTTTTTCTTTGAAAGATGTCATTTTTTTATGCCCACTTTTGTATATTTGCTTGAACAAAAATAAATTCGAAATAGTTTGTTACTTTCAATGGTTCAGTCGTCTGAATATTCGAAAGATTAACAAATGGGGTTTAATAAATGGGGTTCCAAAAACCGTACGTTCCCTCGTCATCAGCTTGCTGGTGCACGAGGGTTTTTTAATTTAAAATATAAAATCCGCTCGTGATTACTCGCGAGCGGACTTTGTAGTTATTAAAATAGTTGATTAATTTAGGCGTAAAACAAAAAAATAATATACCCAATTCAGTCATTCTACTTCCTTTACTCTGCTCTAAATTTCTTTTAAATAATCCATTATTTCTCAAGAAATTTATATTGATTAAAGAAAATATAATAACCGACTTGGGTAGATTATTTTTTGTTTTACGCCTTACTGCTTCATCAGTCTAACACTTTCTGAAGTCCCCCCCTCAGTAAAAACCTGCACGAAGTACAATCCAGGATTAAGTCCCGAACAATCGAGTTGATAAGAGTCCATTTCATTGATTTTCAAATCTACTTTTTTGATTAATTGCCCATTCGTATTTAAAATGTTTATACTTGCGTTTTCTGGTTTTGCCCCAGCGAATATTAGATATGTTTTCTCCGTGACTATATTAGGAATAAGCTCAAAAATCGTTTTATAATCATCTTTGTTTTTAACTGAAATAACCTTACTTAGCTTCATAAAGCCTTCATTATCAATTAGTTTTAATTGATAATAATTTATGCTATTATTTAATTTTTCATCCGAAAACTCATAATTCAAGTCTCTATTGGCTTTGATATATCCAATTGATTTAAAGTCTTTTCCATTCTCACTTTTTAAAATATCAAATGCTTGTGGGGTTGAATTAGTCGTTATTTCCCAGATGAGCTTTGCCGTTTTTTTATCAGTGGTATTGGCTTCAAATTTTAGCAAATCAATGGGCAAACTGGTTTGACTGGTAATACCCCAAGGTGAAAATTCGGTAATTCCAGTCAAAGTCTTAGACCAAATCGTTCCATTCACATTTGTTGCCGCTCCTGACTGAGGGGTATAGCCAGTGTAGTCAATAGTGGTACCGTTGGTTTTCAAAATGCCGCAATTGGTGCGGTTAAAGCTCGAACCCTCTTGCGCCTGATCCCATTCTAAAGTAATATTAGCCGTATTTCCGGCGGGTGTTGTTTCTGTGATGTACCACGTCCTCTGCACTGATTCAGTCGCATTCGCACCTGCTAAAGGAGAATTTTCCATAGAAACTTGAAATTCTTCACTCAGTCCAGCGGAATTAGTAATAGTGATGGGGTTACAAATATTGAGCGTGGAGCCAATGTGGTAAGTAAAACTTGAGCCTTGAGGAATCGTTTTACGCACTCCCCCGCCTAAAAAAGTTGTTTCAAACTCATCGCAAGTAGCAATATAGCGCGTGCTATTGGCGCCCGATATATTATTGACAGTCAATAAGTTACCTTCAATAAGCAATTTTCCCGCAATAAAATTTAATGTATTTGAAACCGATATATTTTTCTTTGAAACGACATCAAAACTGTTATCAATGGTCAAATTTGTAACCGTTAGAGTTGCTGTCCCTAATAAATTTTGCCTTTTTGCACCGTTAAAAATCATCAAACTTGTACTATTTGACCCAAAAGTACCACCGGTATAAGTCAAATCTCCCGAAATATTTAAAGTCGCACCCGAGAAGTTAAGACCAGCTAAAAACCCTGTTTTGGTCAAATTTCGACAATATGCCTGCGTTCCAGAAGCAATAACACAATGTTTGGAAACTGAAACATCATCATTTCCTGTCGGAACTACCCCACAACTCCAATTAGTTGCGTTATGCCAATCCGTGTTGGTTGTTCCTGTCCATACATTCGGTGTCACTGTCAATGTTTTATTATTAGAAGCTATTCCCCCACCGCATCCATCATAAACAATGCATTTATACAAATAGCCATTGTACAATGAGTTGGCACCCGTAATATTCAGCGTTGCAGTTGTCGCATTTGAATAAACGGAATTATTCGCAATATTTATGAAACCCGTGCCTGTATTCACTTGCCATTGATAAGCAGTTATATTACCCGTTGCCGCAACTGAGAAAGAAGTATTGCCCCCCGAACAAGTCGTGGCATCACTCGGTTGAAACGTAATTGTAGG
>JANMYC010001606.1:0-4936 GCA_031381715.1 Saprospiraceae bacterium | reverse complement strand
CGACCCGTGATTAGGGGTAAAAACGCCTTAAAATCATAGCCATATTCTTTCAAAAACAAGGCATCAATGCCTTCTGTCCAATTCTGTCCGCCCATTTCGTAGCTGTCAATTTCCACGTATTGCAAGGCATTTGGGGCAACTTTTTTACCATTTTCCACTACTTTTTTAACGAAAGCATCGTAGTGATTTTTGAAAAAAGGACGGCTCAATTTATCCACTTCCAAACCTTTTCCCTCCTTTGACGCAGGGTGATTGTAGGCACTTGTGGCAGTGTAACCAAAGCGTAAAATTGTCCAATTACCTTCGGGCAAATCGGCGTTGAGCGTGGCAGTTTGAGGGTCAAAATATTTTGTTAAGTCAATAATTTTACTTTTATCAATCAGCATGGACGCATCGGGCTTGCCAATGGGTTCAAGGTTTTCGTCTTCGGTGCGGGACATGGAAATTCTGCCCAAAGTATTGTCCATAAGTTGCGTACCCCTCAATATAATTTCCCTGACATTCATGGAAGCATCGCCCACAATGCGGAAATAACGGGCAGTTACAAGCTCAAAACTCACATTATTTGCCCATTCGTCCTTACCCATGCGGACTTTTTTGAGCTTGGTATGGGTTTTAAAAGTCACACCATCGTCCGAATAAGCGAGGCTATAATTGGTATTGCGGTCTTTGTGAATGAAGAAAACGGAACGAAGCGTGTGGGATTTTCCGTAGTCAAATTGCACCCAAGTTTCGACTTTACCTTCCTGTTTTATGGGCATTTCTGCATCCCATTTGAGATCGTTTATAATGTCTAATTTCGCCTTGCTATCCGATGTTGTAACGATTGGTTTTGCTTCAAAATCGGTAATGTCAGTTGGTAAAGAAGGATAAGCCAACACCGCAATATCCCGATAAAAACCTTCTCTTTTAGTGGGTTGTGGCAGTATTTGGCGAAGATTTTTACCCCCCCTCCCGCTTTTATCGGGATGTACCATAAGTATTTGCTCACTCCAAACCACCATTTTCATGGACTGTTCAGGCGTAACCCAAGGACCACCGCTTGATGACCAACCATCGCAATTATGCACGCCAAAACTCAAACCCAAACGCTCGGCTTCTTGGGCGGCGTGGGTGAGCATATTATGGTGTTCGGGCGAGTTGTAAATGATTGCACCGTTAGGAATACCTTGCGTGATGTTGAACAATAAAAAGCCGCCAAGACCCGCTTCTTTCATCGCCTCCAAATCCTTCGTCAAGCCTTCTTTCGACATATTGCCACTCATGGCGTGCAACCACGTCTTGGGGCGGTATTGTTTTGGCGGATTTTTAAACAATACCTCGCTGATGTTTTGAGCATCAACGAGGCTTGAACAGTTTATAAGAATGATTATAACTAAACTCTTTATTTTTGAATGCATCTTTATTCTTTTTAAAAAAACAGATGAGGCGTTATCACTTAATGGAGATGATATAGATCAGTATTTTTCACTAATCTCATTTTAATTCACTTTTTTACAGACAATATCCGTCACAGTGCAGGATATATCTTTATACATCGGCAAGTTGTAGTAAAGTCCCCATCTGAATTGACACACCACATTGGGCGTGCCTTTCTTGGACTCTTCAATCTGTAACATATCTACCTCTTTGCCATCAACGGTGAAACTGATTTGCTTGTCATTCAAAAAGAGTTTAAAAAACTTACCGTTTGATAACATCTTGATTTTCAAAGGGTTAGTACCGTCTGAATAATCTTTATCCGACAATAAAGTCTTATTGCCATTTGAACGTGAGCCGTAGCCAATCTCTCCTTTTGGGCTCAATTCCAACCTAAATTGAGGACCAGATGTCGTGGCGAATAACTGGCTAATGGTCATCCCTTTTTTCAATCTTTCGCCATTGGCACTTTTCGGAATGTTAATTTTCATGGTATATTCTGCCATGTACCAACCGTCACTTTCCTTGAAACGGACTGGAAAACCAATGCCACCTACCTCAGTTCTCGAATGAAAATCTTTTGCATCGAAACCTCTTGCGATACTGTCACCCACAAACAATTTGAAAATTTGGGTTTTTCCGCCCATTTCTTGATACCATTTATTCGTGTTTGCGGGATATTTACCCGTCAAACTATCTCGTTTGGCTTGTTTGTCGATGGGGCAAAAAAGACCTAAATTTTGGGGAATACCCGTAGTATCAACCTTTGCAATGGGTTCTTTCGCATAATTCAAAGGATTAGCCGTTTCATAATCTTTGGCAACCCGCATTTCGTCCAGATTGACGGTAATATTATAAGGTCGTGAATTTTCATTGTACGCGCCCCATTTGAAATAATTGCCACTGTCATCTAAGGTTCGGTGAATAAATTTACCCGCTTTGTCTTGACCGTGTAAAACTTGTTTTTCGCCATTCAACCACAATTCAATATGCCCGACACCCGCATCTCGTGAAAATTTTACTCCCATTACAATTGTTACCCATTCGTTTTCTTTGATTGGCTTTTCCCACACTTTTTTACCGCGACTTTTTTGCGAACCTTCGCCTTGCGTGTAGGCGTTCATACTCAATGTTTTACCATTGTAATCAAGGTTGAAAGGATAGTTTTGAGAATGGGGACTTTCCGATTTGTTTTGAAAAACGGCAAAACTTTTGCGTTCGACATCGCCTTCAATCGCTACTTTCCACTGATAACCCAAGTAAATCACGTCGCCTTCTTTTGGTGTGTAGGCATTTTGCAAAGTATCCATTTTGGGTCTTGAACGTGCTAATTCCGTTCTTTTTGAGCCAGAAGGCTTGTTTACTTGCCAAACTTTACCGTGTTTTTCGTCATTGACGACTTCTAATGACCCTTTTTCATTGGGTTCAATATTGAGGTTGTAGAAATTTTCGGCTTGTGGTTTGGCGGGGTCGGCGTACCAGAGAAGTTGGGCTTTTGTGGTTTTAACGACCATAAAAGCGATAATAATTGGCAATAATTTGATTAATTTTTTCATATTAATGTAGGGCTTACCCCCTCAGTATTTTATTGATTTAAAACGTATTCACTTTCAATTCCACCACATTCATCCCCGACGATAGTCGAATGGTTTTAAAAGCCGTATCCACCTTTTTCCCATTCAACAAAACCGTGTCTTCGGGTGAAAAACTGAGTTCTAACTCCGCCGATACTGAGGGGGGTATGTCGAATGTATATTTCTGTAAAATCTTACTTTTGCGCTCATAAGTCGCTGATATTAAACCATTTAAAAACGGTACTTTTATTTGACTTGAAGGCAATTTACTCAATTGTGGTTTAATAGAAACGATGCTGCCGCCCGCCGTTTTGGGCTGAATACCCCACATTTGGCGAGGTATAATATTGGCGGGTGTTGCGCCCCAAGCGTGGTTCCAATCAAGGTTGGGTTTGTATTTAATATCCCATGCTTCGAGGGTGACGGTTGACCCGATTTTTATCATATTGTACCAACTGCGGTCATGTGTGGCGGTCATTAATTCTAAGGCATAATCAGCTTCATGTGCATTGTACAAGCCTTCTAAAAGGTATTGCGAACCATAGACGCTGCACGCCATCCCGCGTGTTTTCATAAAATCCACCACCGCTTTTTTATACTTTTCGGGCGTAATATCGAAAGCCAAAGCCATCATATTGGCGTGAAGGGAGCTGTGGGTTGTGCCTTCGCCGTCCGTGTAAGCACCCGTTTTTTTATCAAAAAGTTTATCATTAATGGCTGTTTTTGCTTTTAATGCCATCATGCGAAATTGGCTTTCTTCGTCCGTTTTACCCAATATTTTAGCAAATTCTGCCATTATTTCCATATTTTTATAGAAAAGGCAATTGATAACCGTGTTAATGGGCGTGAAAACGTAGCCGTCTCTTTCACCTTGTGAAGTTGACAATTTCCACTCGGTGTCTTTTTGGGCGGGGGGCCAATCCACGATGTCTTTTAGCTTGGCTTTGGGATCGGTAAAACCCAATTTTCTCATAAAATCGGGCGTGTTTTTGTCCGATAGCGAACTAATCAAACCATCCTCCCGCACCAATTCCATGAGGGTTTTATGCTTCAAGGGTTCGTAGTATTTTTCAATCAATTCTGTATTGCCTGTGTACATATAATCGGCATGAAACATCAGGGCAACGTGCTGTTGCCACTCGGTGGGCCACGTCGGATGCTCCATAAAATACTCAATTGTTTTGCGGGCAATAGCGTACTCTCGGTCGGTGGTATAGTGGCTCAATTGGTTCAAATACGCATCGGCTTCGTAAGGGATGCGCTCCCTATCGCCGTCCACGTAAAGACCCGCAAACGAGGTTTCTTTTATCGAATATTTGCACAAATCCCACACTTGATTGAGAATGGTGTCCGAACTATTAAAATCGCTTTGGTCGTCCTCCCAATACGTATGATATGCTGTTTGTGCCCAATCATTTGCTGTGATATTTTCCGCCGCATTCTCAATTTCACAGTACCGAAACGGCATCAAAACGGGGAAACTATCGGGCATTTGCACCGCCATATCTTTTTTGGTATTGCGTTGGTCGGGCTTAATTGGGAGTGTGTATTTTGTTTGATTAGGCGATACGCCCAATCTAATTTCTTGATACCGAATCGTGCCTTTCGGTTTGCGATTGAGGCGACCATCTACCAACTCCTCCCCTATTCTAACGATTAAAGTATCTTGTTTTTTTGCCGCATATTGAAGCTCTAAATTGGCGAAAGCATCTTTGCCAAAATCAATAAAATAGCTGTTTGCGCCCGTTTTTATAACAGATTTAGGCTTAATTTTATCAATTTGGAAGAAATTAGCGGTTGAGATACCCCCCTCAGTATTTTGCCCATTTTTCACTTGAAAAGACTGTGTTTCAGAATAATCACCCGTCCGATTACTTTCATCCCAAATACGGACTTTCCAAAAATAGGTATTGCCCGATTTAAGCGGTTCGCCACCGTGCGTA
>JANMYC010001595.1:0-4577 GCA_031381715.1 Saprospiraceae bacterium | reverse complement strand
CATTTCTTCTGGTTTATAACCCGAATTTTTCATGTAATGCAAGCCATATTTATCACTTTCCAATTCATCATCACGACCATATTTCATAGACACCATGTTGGCTACTACGGATGCGATTTGTCCAGTTGACATGCCACCATCTGACGCTCCAACCATAACACCTTGCGCAATACCTTGTAAAAGCCCTTGTTGAGCCATATGTTCAGCTGAATGCCGATTCACTACATGACCAATTTCATGACCCAAAACACCCGCTATCTGACTTTCGTTTTCTAATCTTTTTAAAAGAGCCACTGTTATAAAAATCTGAC
This sequence comes from Saprospiraceae bacterium, assembly GCA_031381715.1. GTDB lineage: Bacteria > Bacteroidota > Bacteroidia > Chitinophagales > Saprospiraceae > JAAFJT01. The sequence continues at coordinate 4,266 of JANMYC010001595.1, read as the reverse complement.
CACCTGGCAAAGCAAAAGCATTGACAGTTTCAGGGTCAGCGAGGACATGAAAATCAAAATTATAGGGTGTCTCAGATAATTGAGAATGGCTGATAAGTTTTGCCCCTATCTGCTTTATTGCGGTTTGTACCTTAAGGTCTTGATATTCTCCACCAAATTCAGCTGCCATTTGTGGTGCACTTTGCAGACCCATAGCCACCTCTTCTTCTGGAGTAAGGCTCACGCGCTGTTTTTCACCCGTTATTGGATTCACCGAGGACTTCATGTAGTACGAAATAACTGAAAATCCTATCATGCCAATCATTATAATCACCCTTATATTTAACCCTGAACGATTCATAGTATTTGATATTAAAACTCTATTTTATATTAAAAATATATTGAAATTAAGTGCAGTAAAACTTATTCATACTGAGGGGGTGTTTCCGATGACCCTACAAATTTCGACCATCCGTAGCGAATCACTAAAAACAAACCAATGAAAATCAAAATCGCTTGCCAAAACGGTAAATAAGAGAACACATAAATATGCGTTCTATCCAAAAACCACATGAAGGCAAATGTCGCTAATACCACCATCACCAATCCAGATATTTTATCAAAACCTGGAATAGCATTAAATGAGACGTTCTTACGAATGATTAGTAACGTACCTACCATCGAAATAATAGGTAGAATCTGGGTATAAATATCTGACTCTAATACACTTCTTCTCTCAAATAAAAACAAATATACATTCAGTGTAAAAGCAAAAATACCCGGTACACATACCAAGTAAATTAAGGTCGAATAGAGGTATTTCCAAGGAGAAATATGACCTTCTCCTTGACCCAATAATCCTGCTAACAAAGCTGTAATCGGGATCAAACCAAAGTACATCAGCGCATAAGAAGGATTTTCACCCATCAATCTAAAAAACTCTTGAAGTGTCATTTATATGAAATCCGTATTTAAAATCTTTTAAAAACAATAATTAAGGTATTTAAGAAGGCTCAAATAAGCTAATTTCGAAAAAAAATGAAATTCATTCAAAATTAATTCTTATTTTTCATTTTCAAAATTTCAACACACCTTGTTGAGAATTATTATTGAATAAAGCATTTTAAGAGGTAAAAAAAGTGTTATTATATTTGAAAAAACAAATACTGCTGAACAAATATCTATCTATCAATAGTTTTTAAAATTTTCGACCCATATTTTTATGAAATCTGAAATCAACTGGGGCATCATTGGATTAGGTAAAATAGCCCACAAATTTGCGAGTGACCTCAAATATGTACCCAATGCAAAGCTCCATGCTGTGGCTTCTACGGATAATAAACGCTCGACTGAGTTTGCCCGACAGTACAACGTGCCCTACCATTTTAGCAGTTATGAAGCGCTCTTGAATTGCCCACACTTGGATGTTGTTTATATTGCCACGCCCCATACATCGCACTACACCAATACGCTCATGTGCTTGCGCAAGCGGATACCCGTACTCTGTGAAAAACCGTTCGGTATGAATGCCAAAGAAGTGAAAACGATGATAGAAACCGCGCGCACTAATCAGACGTTTTTAATGGAAGCCATGTGGACGCGTTTTATTCCAACTTTCCAAAAAGCAATGGACATTATTAAAAGTGGCGTCATTGGACAACCCCTCAGTATGAAAGCCGATTTTGGGTTTCACGCACCTTTTGATGCTCAAAGTCGGATTTTTAATAAGGATTTAGGCGGTGGCTCTTTGTTGGATATTGGTATTTATCCCATAATGGCAGCTTTGACGATTTTTGGAAAACCAGAAAAAATTAGTGCTTTAGCCACTATGAGTGCTACTAATGTAGACGAAACCTGCGCCGTCAATTTTCAATACGCCAATGGTGCTATTGCGATGTGCCATTCAACGGTAAAAGCGCATACCAATATTGAAGCTTATATCTATGGCGAAAAAGGTGTGCTCTATATTCATCCCCGCTTTCACCATTCAAAGGCTTTGACGGTCACCCTGAACAGTGGACAAGAAGAAAGTATCTCAATGCCTTTTGACGGTCACGGCTATCAATTTGAGGCTATGGAAGTGACTAATTGCTTGAAAAATAGCCGTTTAGAGAGTAAAATAGTATCTCACCAATTCAGTTTAGATTTAATTGAAACTTTGGATGCGGTCAGAAAAGAGATAGGCTTGGTGTATCCAAACCATGATATTTAGTCTTTTATGTTTATTAAGGCGTGAAACAAAAAATAAAATACCCAAATTGATTATTATGTTTTCTTTAATCAAGACGAATTATTTGAGAAATAATGGATTATTTAAGAATAATTCAACGCAGAGTAAAGGAAATAGAATGATTAAGTTGGGTATTCTATTTTTTGTTTCACGCCTAAAATGGAGAAGGTATAAATGCGTTCATGTTTTGCAATAGCACAAGTTTTGATATAAAACTAAAAAAAAGAAATAGATTTTTTTTAAAAAGGTGAAATCTTCGTACCTTAGTTTTTTATTAGCAACTTTAAAAACGCTCAATCAAATAACAAAAATATTGCTACGTAACGCATAAAAATATATCATCATGTTTGGAAGTAAAAAAACAGTAACACAGCCAGAAAGCACCGTCTCCACCAAAACCACGGTTGCCGAATCATCTAATGCCTTAAACAGCTTGGTGAAAGGAACAACTGTAGAGGGAACTATCACCTCCGAAAATGATATTCGTGTGGATGGAATCATAAAAGGCATTTTGAATTGCAAAGCCAAAGTCATAATAGGTCCCACTGGCTTTATTGATGGCGAGGTGAAATGCCAAAATGCCATGATTGAGGGAAAATTCACGGGTAAATTAAGAGTCACTGAGCTATTGAGCGTCAAAGATACCGCCGAAGTATTGGGTGATGTGACCACTGGAAAATTACTCGTTCAATCGGGTGCCATTTTCAACGTTACTTGTACTATGAAAGATAACACCCATAGTAACGGAATTGCTAAACCTAATAATAAAGAATTAGAAACAGTTGCCAACGGAACAGCCAAAAAATAAAGAACCTCGTCGCTCATCCGAAACGAATTCTCAACTGATGCGGTTTGGAGATTTGGCGTTTCGGATGGGTATTATGATAGGCTTAGGAGCCTTTATAGGTCAAAAAATTGACAAGTATCTCGCTATGTCTTCTCCTATTTTCACAATTATACTCTGCTTACTTGCTATTGGGGGTTCTATGTACATGGTAATTCGGGAAGTAAGCCAACCAAAACAATGACATCTCAAAGATTTTCACTACTCTTATTTGCTACAAGTATAGGCGTTTTATTGACTAACCTAATACTTACATCCTGCATCCCTACTTTACAAAATCATTTGAGAATCACTTGGTGGAGCCTTCTATTTTTTATTATTATCAGCATTTTCATGTACCTAATGGGGGATAAAGCCATGAAAAGCACCAATAAATACGAATTCAATCATATAGTTATTGGCTTCGTGCTCTTTAAAATGTTCGTTTCTATAGTCATAATTTTGTTGTACAAAAAGAAATTTCACCCCGAAAGCAAGCTATTTATTGTCCCTTTCTTCATCGTTTACTTCAGTTTCACCATATTTGAAACTTATTTTATGACACAACTCACACGGCGTAATAAATAAATATGCATTCCGCATTTAAAACTTATTTTTCCACATCATGCTTTCTAAAGGCTTATCCGAGCGATTATTATATTTAGCATTTTGCTTTTTATTATAATAGTTTTCTATTTCACCTTCCACTTGAAAATAAATCAACTGACCGATCGGCATACCTTCATAAATGCGCACCGGCATTGCCACCGAAATTTCTAAAGTCCAATGATTGCAAAATCCCACATCACCCTTACCTGCCGTAGCATGTATATCTATGCCCAATCGTCCTGTACTGCTCTTACCCTCTAAAAAAGGAACAGAATTGAACGTTTCGGTATATTCCTCAGTGATGCCCAAATAAAGCATACCGGGCTTCAATACAAACCCCTCAGTAGGAATTTCAAAATAAGTGATGGTATTGTGCTTTTTAGCGTCCAATACTTCATCATCATAGGTGGCTAACCACTTGCCTAAATGAACATCATAAGAGTTTGTGCCTAAGCATTCTATTCGAAACGGTTCAATCGTGATTTGACCATCTTTAATACTTTCTAAAATCTTTTTATCAGTAAAAATCATAATTCTGAATTGGCTATATTTTAATTTAACGGACAATGTACTTACTTAACCCGACGGTCGCTGATGCTCCACTTAGCCACTGATTACACTGAAA
>JANMYC010001582.1:0-1534 GCA_031381715.1 Saprospiraceae bacterium | reverse complement strand
TTATGCGGTATTTCTTCCAAAGTTTCATAGTGGATTTTACCTCTCACGATGCTCGGAAACCGTTCTCTCAGTTGCTCTTTTCTCCTATCTTCAAAAATATCTTTTATGGAATAGGGATGATTGATGTAAAAAACACGGTGTGTTTTCGCCAATTCTTTAGCAAAACTCAATGAAACAGATGAATATGAGTTATCTGTCCTAAACAATGTATTGAGTATAATATCGTACTTTTTTGCCATTAGATTATAAGTTGATGTGTAAATAGTATTTTAAAATTAGTGGTCTTATTTGGTAAAAACAATAAAATACTGAGAGCCTGCCCAGATTACTCGGGGGGATAGTTATTATACCGTTTTTAAAGTCTTTTTATTGATAAAACCGGAGATTTTGCTCCATATTTCTTTATAAAAACCTACCATATAGATAAGTGTACTGGCAGTATTGACATTCAATAAGCGTTTTAAAACGGTTTGCATGACGATGAACATAATCGTCATGGCGAGCAAAGAACCATAAGCGGCACCATACAAACCGAAGTACTTTATAAAAAAAGCATTGAGCCCTAAACTGACAAGTGCACCCAAACACGTAATATAAAAATTGAGTTTCGGCTTACCTATCGAGTCCAGTATTGTCCCGAATTGCATAGCAAATGCCGTGAAAATGCCGTACAATATAGTAATTCGCAACAAGGGCACCGATTCCATGTATTTTTCACTCCCGATTATTGGGATAATAATATCTGCAAAAAGCAGGATAAAAATGACCGCTGGCAATAAAATTGCTAAAAGTACGCCCACCGATTTTTCATATAAAAACTTAGCGGAACTATCCCCCCCCTCAGTATCAGATGACCTTCGAGCCGATTGGGGAAAGAGAATTGAAGCTAAAGTCATGGTGGGAACTTCGGTCAGAGTATTGACTTTTATTGCCAAATCGTAAGTGGAAACTTTATCTAAAACGAAAAAACCGAGGATAAATCTATCCACGTTTTTATAGGTCATGGTAGCCATATTCGTTCCGAAAGTATATTTTCCGTAGTGAAACAGCTTTTCAACCCATTCCCAATCCAATTTTTTATCTAAAACAAAGTATTTTTTAGCAAAAGAATACGCAATCAAGGCAGCAGGCAAAGCTGCTAAAAGCTGACACCACGCTAAATGGCTCAGTTCAAAATGGTTGTTTGTAAGTTTTATGGATAAAACGTAAAAGAATAGAATCCCATTTTTAACAAAACTTGACCAAAACAAACCTTTAAAATCAAGGTTGGCTTGTTGTATAAAATTGAACTGATACAGTGCCGATAGAACGAATGTAGTGCCCGCATAAATAGCTAAAAGTTGGGCTATTTGCTGTACTATTTCAGGATTATTATTAAAAAAATGACCTATCCACTTACCGCCCACAATCAATAAAAATGAAAAAATAACGGAAAGTGAAAGGCTTAGAAATAGGGAAGCGGTATTGATTTTTGCGTGTTCATACTGAGGGGCCTTACTCAAATAAGTCATCAAGCCATTTTGTAACAATCCTG
>JANMYC010001574.1:0-7636 GCA_031381715.1 Saprospiraceae bacterium | reverse complement strand
ATAGCTTTGGGGGATAGTTTTCGTTTATTTGCGGTAGCCAATCGCCCTTTGGATACTTTCTTTTGGACAAATAGGACGATTCGGGTTTTGGACACAATTGTGAAACCATTCGATTCCGAAACGTACAGTATCACGGCAATTGATGAATTGGGATGCGTTAAAACGGGGGTGACGCAGGTGACAATTAAAAGAAATAATCTTTTTTATGCGCCCAACGCTTTTTCTCCAAATGGTGATGCAGTAAACGAACTTTATCAAATTTATGGTGGAAAAACTGTCAGAAGCATTGATAATTTTAAAATATTCAGCCGATGGGGTGAAATGATGTACGCCACTGACCGTATTTTTCCAACTGCTGAAAATGTAGGTTGGGATGGTCGTTTTAATGGAAAAGAAGTATTGCCTGCGGTGTATGTTTTTATGGCTGAAATTACATATATTGATGGTAGAAAAGAACGTATAAAAGGGGATTTTACTTTGATGAAATAAGCAAATTTCGAGTTTTTAATTTTAGATTTGCAGCCTAAAATTATATTATCAAACTCTTTAGAAATTTCAAACGATATGTTTATCCACCACGTTTTTTTTACTCTTAAAAACCCCAATAGCGAAGCTGATAAAGCGGCTCTCATTGCAGGTTTGAATACCATGCGCCCTATTCCTGAATTCAGAACCATCCATATTGGCGTTCCTGCTTCTACTGATAGAGAAGTGATTGACCGCAGTTATTCTGTATCATGGCTTTTGGTATTCGATAATCTCGAAGAGCAAGAAGTATATCAAGTACACCCTTTGCATAAAAAATTTGTGGAAACGTGCAGCCACCTTTGGGAAAAAGTAGTGGTTTATGATTCTGTAAATGCGTAAAAATATGGCATAAAAAAGCCTCAATTTCAACAGAAATTGAGGCTTTTTTAATAATAACATTTGGAAAGTTTTTAAACTTTCCAAATGTTATAGAAAGCTTACCCCCTCAGTATTTGAAGTGAAATAACTCATTTTTAATATAGTTTTCCCCTTTTTCCTTTTAGTTTTCCACTAAAAACCTACCACCGAATCAAAGCCGAACCCCATGTGAAACCACTTCCAAACGCAGCCAAACACACCAAATCACCTTCTTTTATTTTACCCGCTTCCCACGCCTCACACAATGCGATTGGTACTGATGCTGCGGTAGTATTGCCATAATTTTGAATATTATTCCATACTTGATCATCTCTCAAACGAAGCGTTCTTTGCACAAACTGACTGATGCGCAAATTGGCTTGATGTGGAATGAGCATATTGATGTCCGCGGGTGTCAATCCTTGCTCTTTTAGAGCCTCCATAATCACTTCTGGGAATTTCACAACGGCCGTTTTAAACACCAATTGACCTTCCATATTGGGGTACAATTGCGCATTGTCCACCATGTGTTGGGTGATAAACATGCCTCCGTAAGTATCCTCTGGTGGGTAACCAAATTCTACTTCCTCGCCCATTTTATTAAAATGATAACCGCCATGCGAGCCGGGGTTGATATATGCTAATTTCTCAGCTTCCGTACCGTTGGAGTGCAATTTAGTGGTAAGAATGCCACTCGTTTCAGATGTAGAAGGTTGCACCACTACAGCACCCGCACCATCGCCAAAAATAACGGTTACGTTTCTACCACGCGTAGTAAAATCCAAGCCCATCGAGTGCATTTCAGCACCAACTACTAAGACGTTTTTATACATCCCCGTTTTCACAAATTGATCTGCAATGGATAAAGCATAAATGAATCCCGAACACTGGTTGCGAATGTCCAAAGCACCCATTTCGATGTGGGTTATGCCTAATTCTCTTTGTAATAGTACTCCACAACCCGGGAAATAGTAGTCGGGACTTAAGGTGGCAAATATGATAAAATCTATGTCTTCTTTCGCGATTCCCGCTCTTTCTATCGCAATTTCGGCTGCTCGAGCACCCATGGTGGTGGTGGTTTCTTCGTGCTTTTTACCGTATCGGCGTTCCTTGATACCTGTGCGTTCCTGAATCCACTCGTCATTGGTATCGATGACTTTTGATAAGTCATCATTGGTCACTATTTTCTCTGGAAGGTACTTTCCAATACCCGCTATTTTAGAACGAATCATTTTATGAGTCTGAATTTGATTTGATAAATTAGTCAAGTATAAACTGATTTAAATCCGAGTAGTTGCAACTAAAACAGTTTATTATTAAAACACGCTGAAAAGTAAGAATAATTCTTAAAACCAACTATTCTTTTTTAAATTTGTTCCTTTCAATTAGCTATTTTCCTATATATGAACTACGCTGCTACCAGATGAAAGAATTTGTTGATAAAATTAAGGATTTAATCGCTCAAGGCAATACGGATAATGCTTTGACCCAAGTTTATAATTTGTTGTCATTGGCGGCTTCGGATTTAAAAAATGATGCCATTATACTGAGGGGGCGTTTGAGTAAACTCAAATCCGACTGTAGAAAAGGACTTTTAAAGAGAGAAGATGAAAACATCGAATTGGCTCAGATTACAGTAGGCATTTTAAGCCTTTTGGAAGATATCGAATTTCAATCCGAGCAATTTAAACGGTTTTTATCCGACATCAGCGAATCCGTAGAGCGGGTGGAAACCACTATACCAATCTTGGAAGACTCCACAATTCGGAAAAACCTTTTCGTTTCAGATAATCAAAAAGCGACTATTTTACAGCGATTATCGAATGTAAAAGAACGCAATTTGTCACTAAAAGCCTTGTGGATTGATGATAATTTGCCGCTTACTCTGAGTGAACAACGCCTAATCAATGCCTTAAATGTGCAGATAGATTCGGCTCATAATTCGGAAATAGCCGAGTCGATGATTAAAAATACAACCTATCATTTTATAGTGTCCGATATGCTCAGAAATGGCAATCCTACTGAGGGGTTCGATTTTATCACCAAATTAGTGAAACAAAATATTCATATACCCGCAATATTGTACATTACGAAATATAACACTGAAAAAGGGGTACCCCCTCATGTTTTTGGGGTCACCAATAAGCCAAGCGAATTACTGCATCTCGTAATGGATATTATTGAAAGAATTTAGATGTATTTTCCTGCGAATTACGTGGATTTTCCATGAATTTAATTAATAATTAGATTGAAATTAGTGTAAAATTCGGGGAATTCGTGGGTAGATAGCCAACCCTCTGTGAGAGAATTTATATTTGTTTAAAACGAAAAACGATGAACGCAAACAAGACAGTAGAACGTCCCCCCCTCAGTATAATCTGGATTTACGCTTGTGGTCAATTGGGTTGGTCGTTGGCAAGTTATGGTGTGGGTAGTTTAATGAGTTATTTTTTTTTACCACCCGAAGAGGTGGGTTCAAAGACTGTTTTTCCGCAATATATTCCACAAGTGACACTTGTAGGCTTGACTTTATTGGGCGTTATTGGCTTTAGTGGGCGTTTTTTAGATGCCATTATTGACCCTTTTATGGCGAATTTTTCGGATAAAACGAACAGTAAAATTGGGAAACGGAAGATATTTATGGCAATGGCGGCGGTGCCATTAGCCTTGATGTCGTACCTTATTTTTCGCCCAATTACTGAGGGGGTATCTAATGAAAATATTGTATGGTTGGTGTTGACAGTTTTGATTTATTACATTTCCTTTGCGATGTATGTGATACCTTATTCGGCTTTAATTTCTGAATTGGGACACGTGAAAGAGGATAGATTGCGCATTTCCACGATAATTTCAGTCATGTGGGCTTTGGGTTTTTTAATAGGGAATGCAACACCTGCGTTGCAAGGCACATTTGAGTCGCAAGGCTACCCCTCAGTACAAGCGTTCCAGATGTCAGTGGGTTTATTTGCTTTGATTTCGCTCGTGTTTATGCTGATTCCGGTCTTTTTTTTAAATGAAAAAAAATATGCGGTGCAAGGCGAAGCCCACGAAGATTTTATCCACGCACTCTCTTCTGTTTTTAAAAATGAAAATTTTAAATATTTTTCAATATCCTATCTGCTATATTGGCTCTCATTGACTTTTATCCAGTCGGGCATTATTTTTTACGTCACCATTATTTTTAGATTGGATAAAAGTATGGCGACCCTTTTCGGTGTTATCAGCTTTTTTGCCAGTTTTTTATTTTACCCTATAATGGGTCGTTTAGTAGAAAAAATAGGCAAAAGGAAGACGATTATTTATGCTTTTTGGGTTTTTTGTTTCATTTTCAGTGTGGTAGTGCTACCCATTTCAGCTATGCTGCGCTTCAGTTTAATTTCGATTTTAGCATCTTTTCCTTTAGCGGCATTTGGTATTTTACCGAATACCATTATAGCCGATATTGTGCATGAAAATGAAAAAGTAACGGGTAAAAATCAATCGGGCATGTTTTATGGAGTGGCTGCTTTTATGATGAAAGTGGGCATTTCCATCGCTAATTTGATATTTCCTTCGTTATTGATTTTAGGTAAAAGTGTTGATAATCCCTTGGGCATACGGTTGAGTATTGTTTCAGCCTTGATTTTCTGCCTTTTGGGTTGGATGGTTTTTAGAAAATATAAAGAATAAAATTGGGTTCCATTCCGAATTTGGAATAAAACCCAATAAATTATTTATTGTAATTATTTGCCAGATGGTCGCTATTGCTCTGTTTAGCCACTGATTTCACCGATATTGACTGATTTTACACTGATTTAAGTGTATTTATTGAAAAATCAGTGGCTAAACGGAGCGATAGCGACTATGCAGCTATGCTATTACTATTTATCAAAGTTTCTCTGGATTGTATTGCACTTCGATTTCGGTAGTAGCGCTTTCTACATCTACTGGTTGGGAGTCGATATTTATATCTGAATTATTGAGACTGTTTAGAACAATATCTTCTTCATTTTTTCCATTTTCACCGTTTTTTCCATTTTCTTTTGTCAAGGGTTTATGCTTTTTACCCCAATTATCGCTGTTGTTCAAATCTTCAATTTTTTCAATAAAATCCTCATTATTGCTTGTTGAAATAGGTGGTGCGGGCAGAAATGCAGCTATGGAGTTCAAAATCCGTTCTCTTATATTGTTCCAAGCTTTCACAGTGGGATGATTCGGTTTCCAGCGAGGGTCACAGTCTTCTATCGTTTTAATAAAACTGTTGAGAAATAAAATGTATTCCGAAATTGGATTGGTTTCATTATCTTCCAAAGTTGCCATTTTATGTAGGAATTCAATGGTATTTTCTACATCAAACATTAGATGAACATCTATGTAAAACTTTTGAGTCAAAGTGATGCGCTCCTCATTGGTTTTAGGTTTTAGAGGCTCCATTTCGGGATTGAGGAAAAGATTTTCGTAAAATATATCAATAAAATTATCGGCGTGCGACAAGCAGCGGCGATAACTGGCGAATACAATTTCCTCATCTTTATCAAAATCCGCCCGAACTTTCCCAATTTCACGAAGGGCGGTTGGCAAATCGTCGTACCTTTTTTCGGGATTAAAATTCAACAATTTTTTAAGAATAGACTTCATGCGGGTAGTTAAACGAGGCTTATTTAATTTTTCATCCCTAATCGCAGGATTCATAAAAAAATTATACCTTTCCAACAGAATCTCAGCCACGTTTTCGCCCGGGAAGAGCTTTTTACCCGTCAATAATTCATACGCTAAGGTGCCAAGACAGAATTGATTGCTCTTATCCATCTTATCAAATTTATGGTCTAAATCCAATTTATAAAGGCACTCGGGCGCAAAATAATGGGCATCTTCGATAAAAGATTTGAGCAAACGGCGGTCTTGATTCACCAATAAAATATCAAAAGGAGATATTTCGGGCTCTAATTCATGGTCAATAATGATTTTTGAAGGGCGAATACCCGCATTAATAAACTTTTTTTGCTTCAAATAATTCATCACATCGCCGATTATGAGCAATAGTCGTTTGGCATTGTGCAGGGGAAATGCACCGGTATTTGTCATCAAAGTTTTGAGATTGATGCCTTTTACGTATTCTGTTATGATGTGGTAAGGATAAGTTTGAAAATTCACTTCCAACAACTGAATCAAGTTCCGATGCTTGAGTTGAGCGATTTTATTCAGTTGGCTGTATTGTTTTAGCCCGTGTACGTCACTGCTTTTCAATATCATCACCATCACTTCCAATTCTGAGTTCCTTTCTACGCCACTGAAATAGATGAAGCTTTGCCCTTCACTAAACGGTTGGATATTCTTGAATTTTTTGGATAAAGTCGTGTGGATAAAATCCCTCAGAATCTCCCTTTCTTCGGAAGCTCGTGGAATAGGCTTATAAAAATTAATATTATTCTGTATTTCTTCCCGAACTTGGGAAAGAATTGCTAAAAAAGAAGACGCAATTCGATTGGATTCAATATCGAATTCTTCTTTCCTCACGGTTTCAGCCAATTGACCTTTATCATTGCTGACTCGCCTACCCAATAGAGAAATTAAGTTATTACGGGGTTCACCGTACAGGTCTTCGATGAGGGTTTTGAGCCTTTCGATGGCTTCTTTTGTCTTGTTTTGGCATACCAATGCCTCCAGAGAAGTGCTTGTTTCTGACATGATTAATTAGGGTTTACAATTAATAGTGAGCTTATTATTCCGTTTTTTTTAAGAATAATAAGCGTAAATTTGGTTAATTAAGGTTTTTGCCTTCTTTTAAAAGACTAAGATATTATATTTTTAGCCAATTTGCAAATTTCTATATATTCTATTCTTTTTAAAGTATTTTAAATGGTAAAAATAGTGTTTTTACTGAGGGGGCACAATTGTTGAAAATTCATTTTTCAACTTCGCTTACCCTTTCAGCACAAAGCATAAAAGTATATCTAAAAAATGCGTGACACAACTTCTAAGCCGTGCCACGCTGACTTAAAAATCACCATAATTTACTTGAAAACAGGTCAAACCCAGTTCATTTCGCCATAAATCCACTACTTGATTGCGGTCATCTAAGACGAATTCTATGAAATATCGCCCTGCAATGTGCGCTTCAAAAATATCTTTTTTTACCAAGGCATCCATTCTATTATCGGTAGTCGAGCGCATTTCAAGCATATCATATTCGATATTGTGTAGCGCTAACCAATTGATTGTCTGCGTTTTATGCTCATCTTTTCGACCTGATAAAAGCAATATTTTATACCCCAATTGACGATACAATTTCAAGACATTGGCAACGGGCTTATTCAATAAATCCTTTTCGCATTGCGAAGCATCAAATGGGTTTCTACCATTCAGATGTGCCAAAGTTCCATCCAAATCACAGATGATGGCTTTGGTTAAAGTTTCATCTTGTTCAGCAGGCAATTGTGCGTAAAACTGACGGTGCATCTGACGGATTCGGCTCGAACCCACCGGTTTTTCCCGTTTTGCATCGCGCTCAATGCACTCTTCAAGCGTAGTCGTTATTTCTATAACCTCCACTTGTACCGTATCATTATGCTCTTTATTGAACTGCTGAACCAACTGACGGATGCGTGTTTCATTGGTAGTTGACAGGTTGGTATCGTCCACGATGACGTGTTTTCCTTCTTCTAAACCCTTGATTATCAATATGTCCCGCACTTGCTTCACAAATTTTTCATTGCCTTTGCTCCAATATCCATTATCGAACATCGCCCGCAAATCATCTCGATTGATGCGC
>JANMYC010001548.1:0-1648 GCA_031381715.1 Saprospiraceae bacterium | reverse complement strand
TCCCTCCCGCTAAAGCCAAGGCAAAGGATGATTTAGAATTTCACACAATTGACGGTGGGCTTTTTGCAAATAATCCAACCATGTGTGCGGTTATAGAAGCGATGAAAATATTTAGAGATGAAGAGAATAAATTGAGTCGTTTGGATAATCTATTCATCTTATCTATTGGTACAGGTGAAATACGTAAAAAATATGATTACGCTGAAGCTGTTAAATGGGGGATTTTAAGGTGGATTTCCCCTATTATTGATATTATGATGACCGCAGTCTCGGAAACAGTGGACTATCAATTGCGCAAACTATATAAAACACTTGGGCAACCCGAGCAATATTTCCGCATCATGCCTGAGTTGGGCGATGCTAATCCTGAGATGGACGATACCACTGATAAAAACTTGGAAGCTCTTCGTCAAGCAGGCATTCAATGCGCTTACGCAAATGATGATTGCTTAAGCCTTATTGCTGAAAAGTTGATATTGAATGCTTAAGTATGCCTAAAATGGGTTCCGAGAGTTGGAATACTGAGGGGTAGGTTTTAATTGAAAATGGATAATTGAAAATTGAATAAAAAATCCCGAATATCGTTTAGACGATGTTCGGGATTATATTTTATATAAATAGATTTGAAATTTCAATATGAACCATAAATACTGCACCATATTTTGAGTATTTTTCAGAGAAAGCCCCAAAGTCATAGTTCAATATGATATATTTTAACACTCAATATAGAATTAGTTAATCTTAAAATACGTATAAACTAATAAGCAATGAAACTACATTTTAGTATTTTATTTTTAATGGCATATTTAGGCTTATCCGCTCAAGAAATCAGGGATAAGGAGCGTTATAATTCTGTAGTTGTTGATTTAGTGAAGAGTGATCTATTTGTTTGTTTCCCATTGACAGTACAGAGAAGTGATGGTACTATTTTTAGAGTTTTAACAAGTAATTTTGGTCTGTTTGGTTGCTATTATAATACAAATAACTATCCTCGTGAATTTGCTGATACAATCGGAGATATATTAAATTTTGAATTTGTAGGCTTCAATTTAGAAAAATGTCCAAAGTTGGCAGATCATGCAATTGATAATTCTCTGTATAAAAAACTAGGAAAACAAGGTATAAAAAAAGTACTGAAAAAATATTTTGATACCATTATTACCACGGAGAATAGAATTTTTTTTCAAATAAAAAAGAAATATCTTTCAGACAAAGTAAATTTGACGGTTTTATGTTTTATGTGTGATAATTATTATATCATAAGTGCTGATAATGATGGCTATTACGTAGCTCACCATCTCTAAAAAGTCATTTATAAAAAAATCCCGAATATCGTTCAATCGATATTCGGGATGGTATTTTATATAAAATGGACGTCAAAACTTTCAATTATCCATTTTCAATCAATTCAAGCTTGTACGTACATCACCTCTTTCACTGCTTTAATGATTTTAGCAGGATTTGGCAAATACGCTTCAACCAAAGTCGCCGCATAAGGCATTGAAGCATCGGCACTGTTGACTCGAATAATAGGTGCATCCAAATGGTCAAATGCGTAACGTTGAATTTCGTAAGCCACTTCGGCAGAAACGCCAAACATGGGCCAAGCTTCATCCACTATCACTAAACGGTTCGTTTTTTTCACTGA
>JANMYC010001536.1:0-4908 GCA_031381715.1 Saprospiraceae bacterium | reverse complement strand
AGTAGTTATTTTTTATGCAATCAAATGGATATTCCAATTATTAGGTAAGCCATTCAAATATAGTTTTTTAAAGAAAAAAATAGAGAGAGAAATAACCGTTGGAGATTTGGTCTTAACGGCTGCAATGAAACGTTTTGTTTTAAGGAAAGATGTGGAAATACAATTGATTAGTTGATTCATTTTTAGTAAAAAGAATCCTCATTCAAACCCTACCCAATACATTGTATTTGTATTTTAATTATAAATAAAAATCAAAAGCCACTTGTTCTAACGAGTGGCTTTTCTTATTTTTGTTGATTGAGTTTTACGAAAATCAACCAAACTTTCCTATGAAATCTACATTTTTTATTATATTTTGCTTGTTTTTGAGCCAATTGAGTTGGGGGCAAAGACAGCGCGTTTCTCCAAAATTTTATGCTGCTCGATTGGGCGTTAATCTGATTCATCTTTCCAATTATAAAACGGACGAAAAGCAATTGTACAGCGGAGGCAATATTTTTATGGAATTGCCTTTTTCTAAAAAATGGACGGTGGGTTTCGGTTTCAGTAAAGCCGCTTTTAAGGACAATCAAAGACCATATTTCAATTCATTTGCCATTTGGAATGAGACCCTTCAATCCATGTTTACGGAGTTTAAATATTATCCTAAAAGCCGTTATGATGGTTTTTTTGTCGGAATTACTGAGGGGTTGATGCTTAAAAAGATTGATGCCTTGATTCCGCTTGAAAACGATGTCACCAATAGACAAATAAGAATTCCTTTTAATGAAAGACTCAATTCGTTCACGCTTGGTTTGAATACGGGATACGTTTTACCCATTAAAAAGCATTTTTTATTGACTTTTGACGCCAAAGTTTTGGCATTGCGCAATGAGTGGTCATATCAGTTCGGCTTGAATTGTGGTTATAAGTTTTTATAATATTTTGAGACTCGTGCCACCGCCATAAAGGGGTGGCACGGTTAAATACAAATATTCGTGCCACCGTCTTATAGTGGTGACACGAGTCTCAAATTTAGAATTAGGGGATATTTACTTGATTTTAAAGCATTTTTAACATACTTTTGTGCGTACAATCAATCAATTTATGATTAAAATGTTCAAAAGAACCATAAATACCGCATCGAATACCTATCTGGTTTCACTTCGACAACGACAGTGAAGCCCTCTTCCTTTCTTTTTTCGTTTCTTCAAATTTTTTCATCTTATTCATTAACTTTGCGAAATTTTTAACGTTTCGTAGAGGGGGAATCATAAGTAGATAATTCCAAATAATCGCTAATCCTCAAGTTTGCCCCCATACCCCCAAAGGGGGATTAAATTGTATAAAGGGCTATTTTTATTTTTTTTGAGATTTAATCCCCCTTCGGGGGTATGGGGGCAAACCTGAGAATTAGTGACTATTTAACTCAAACGACTTATTATCCTCAATATTTTTTATTAAAAAATGAGAATTGTAGCCATTTCTGATACCCATAATCGGCATCAAAGTTTAGTATTACCCGAGGGTGATATGCTGATTCATGCGGGCGATGTTTCAAGCCAAGGCAAGCAATCGCAGGTTGAGGATTTTTTAAAGTGGTTTTCAAAACAAGACTTTAAATATAAAATTTTCATTGCCGGCAATCACGATTTTTTCTTTGAAAGGATGCCAGAGGATTACATAAAATCTTTGATACCCAAAAATGTGATTTATTTAAATGACAGTGGTGTTGAGATAGAAGGCATTAAAATTTGGGGTTCGCCCGTGCAACCGTGGTTTTATGATTGGGCATTTAACCGACAGCGGGGTTCCGATATTTTAAAACATTGGGATTTGATACCGCGAGATACGGATATTTTAATAACACATGGACCCGCTAAAGGCATTCTCGATAAAACAATACACAATGTGGAAACGGGTTGCGAAGATTTATTGAATAAAATCCAAGAGATTCGCCCTAAATATTTCATTTTTGGGCATATTCACGAAGCTTATGGCATGGTCGAAAAAAATGCTACAACTTTTATCAATGCCAGCGTTTTAGATGTACATTATCAATTGGCAAATGAGGCTGTTGAATTTGAATATTGAAATACAGACCCCTCAGTAAAAAGACTTTCTAAACACATTTTACGTGAAAATCAAGTAATTATCGAATAAAAACTCAAATTGAGATTATAATATAAAAATTATGGAAGAAGTAAAATCACTCAATTTTATTGAGGAAATCATTGAAAAAGACCTTGAAACGGGAAAACATAAGACCATTCTCACCCGTTTTCCGCCTGAACCAAACGGTTATTTGCACATTGGTCATGCCAAATCTATTTGTTTAAACTTTGGATTGGGTAAGGAGTTTCATGGTAAAACCAATCTCCGTTTTGATGATACGAACCCGACAAAAGAGGATATTGAATATGTGGATTCTATTCGCGAAGATGTGCAATGGTTGATTTCGCCTTTGGGCGTTCATTGGGCTGAAGAGCGTTATGCGTCCGATTATTTTGATACTATTTATGATTTGACCATCCAGTTAATCAAAAAAGGTTTTGCATATATTGACGATTCTACTTCGGAGGAAATCGCTGCCATGAAAGGAACGCCTACCCAAGCGGGTGTCAATTCGCCTTTTAGAAGTCGCTCCATTGAAGAGAATGTGAACTTATTTGAGCGCATGAAAGCAGGGGAATTTGCGGATGGAACGCGCATTTTAAGAGCGAAAATAGATATGACTTCGCCCAATATGCACATGCGTGACCCTGTCATTTATCGCATAAAACACGCTCATCACCACCAAACGGGCGATAAATGGTGCATTTATCCGATGTACGATTATGCGCACCCGATTTCAGATGCCATTGAAAATATCACTCATTCGATTTGTACTTTGGAGTTTGAGGTGCACCGTCCATTTTATGAATGGACAATTGAGCGTTTGGAATTGTTTCCAAGCCGTCAGATTGAATTTGCTCGCTTGAATTTGACTTATACTATCATGTCGAAGCGTAAATTGCTTCAATTGGTTCAAGATAAAGTTGTGGAAAGTTGGGATGACCCCCGTATGCCGACTATTTCGGGTTTGCGTCGCCGAGGTTATACCCCTCAGTCATTGCATGAATTTGCGAACAGAATTGGCATTGCGAAGCGTGATAATGTGATTGATGTATCGCTTTTGGAATTTTGTATTCGCGAGGATTTAAATAAAAAATCACAACGTGTGATGGCTGTTTTGAATCCATTAAAAGTGGTGATTACGAATTGGGAGGAAGGAAAAGTGGACTATATGGATATTGAAAACAATCCAGAAGATGAAAATGGTGGAAAACGGGCTGTTCCTTTTTCAAAAGAAGTGTGGATTGAAGCCGAAGATTTTATGGAAGAGCCGCCAAAAGGTTTTCACCGCTTGACAACGGGTGGTTATTTCCGTTTAAAAGGTGCATATATCATAAAACATCTTGAAACAGTGAAAAATACCCGTCTGATTGACGGACAGGCTGTGGAGGAAATCGAAGAAATCCGTTGCGAATATATCCCTGAATCACGCAGTGGCAATGACCAATCGGGCATAAAGGTAAAAGGCGTAGGGCATTGGGTGAGTGTTGCTCACGCTGCCGTTGCTGAATGCCGCATTTATGACCGCCTTTTCACCGTCGAATCACCTGATTCGGATAAAGATGTCTCGTTTATGGAATATCTAAATCCCGATTCATTGAAGGTTTTGGACATTATTTATGTTGAGCCTTCGGTAAAAGATTTGAAAGTGACTGACCGTGTGCAATTCCTTCGTCATGGCTATTTTGCCGTTGATAAGGATTCCACAACTGAAAAGCTCGTTTTCAATAGGACGGTGACTTTGAAAGATAGCTGGTCGAAGGAGGCGAAGAAGTAATTTTATAAGTATATAAAAATAGGGGAATCGGTAAGATTTCCCTATTTTTTTGCATTTTAATCAAAGTTTCGTACTGAAAAGAGTAGAGAAGTCGAAGTGCCACGATGGCTTCGGTATTTTTTCGGTACTCACTTCCATGATTTAAAAAGTGATGTCAGGCCTTTCGCCCATTCTGGCTCTGTAAATAAACGACTTTACGCGCCCGCATCACCTCACCCAACGGACGATGCTCCATTAAGCCTCCCCAAGGATCAAAAGCAGCAGCTTCAATGATCGCTGCGAGCTTTACGCCCTCGGTGCTTTCCGTATCCTGCGTTGGAATGGTTAAAATTCCTACCGTGATAAACGGAGCGATATCTTCTGGCCATTCATTGGTCGCATCTTCGATAGGTGTCCGTTGTTCATCTACAAAAAACTGCAATTGAAACTCAAAGCGCAATGCTCCCTTTGCCAATTGTGAAAGAAAGTCGTTCGACCAGCTTTCACTTGCATTTGAGTTCACATCGATACTTGCGGGCAACATGCGCACACGAACCGCATAAGGACCGCAAGCCAATGGAGCAGCTGTGAAGAACTTCTCGGTGGCAAAACCAGAAAATGGCATTTTGAGCGCAGCAGCCATTTTTTTAATTTTACTAAAGCCACCGAATAGCCCAAATGTGGAATATAAATATTTAAAAAGGGAGCCAGGCCCACGCGCTGCGTTGTGCACGAAACCAACAAAATCCTTGCTATTGGCGAAACCAAAAGCCGATTTTTGAATCATTAAAAAATCCTGACAATCTGTAGTGCCCGTTCCTAAGGCACTGGATCCCTTTATGCCGAGTACCTTAATCGAAAAACCCCGAATATCGGGTTTTTGGTCGGAGGCAATATCCATTCCACCATTCGACAATCGAATCCAAGTATCATAAGTGGCAGGCGTACCAAACAAGCCATGTTTCGCATATTCAGGAAGACCATCCAGAACTTCAAAACGTCCGTGCAAACCAAGCTGAGCCTTACGGTGTAGTTGGCGTCCCTTTCCATACTTGGCA
>JANMYC010001526.1:0-2534 GCA_031381715.1 Saprospiraceae bacterium | reverse complement strand
CAATTTACAAAGGAAAGCTGGTTGGTCAATTTTCAAATTAAGGGTCGCAAATTCTATTGTTTTTTCGATGAGGGTATTGGCTGCCATCGGGAGTTTGGGGAAGCATTCTTCTCCCCTCTTGATTGGAATAAAAAATTATTGGACGAGCTGCGCT
The DNA here is from genome assembly GCA_031381715.1 of Saprospiraceae bacterium. Taxonomy (GTDB): domain Bacteria; phylum Bacteroidota; class Bacteroidia; order Chitinophagales; family Saprospiraceae; genus JAAFJT01. The sequence continues at coordinate 2,380 of JANMYC010001526.1, read as the reverse complement.
ACAAATTACAGAATGACTTAGCTGAAAATATTGAGAAAAATTATCAGAATATATCCTTTACAGTAGTAAAGAAAACGGTGGTTTTCTTTACCATCCTATTTTTCTCAATATCTGAATATTTCGTGTTTTTATTCCATTCATTGGGTAATCATAATATGAAAATGAATGTACTGTGCGCCATCATTCCGTATACTCGGAACATGATAAAAGCTCATCGCCAGAGCTATAACCATGCTCAATTCTTTGGAAGCTTTACCAACTACGATTCACAGATTCCATTCTACGAACACGAAGATATTATTGGCCGAAGCCGTCTCGAAAAAAGCAGAAGGTAAATTCGATTTCCCTCTAAATATTCTTGAATATCCTTGAATATTCTTAAATATTTTGAATAACAAATTCATTTTTGCAACCCTACCATTAATTCATTCGTAATCTTATTTTCACCTCTGTTAACGTTAACATTAGCGTTAACAGGCCTATTTTTCATGATAACGGTCGCGTTAACGCTAATGTTAACGTTAACGACCGCATTTTAATCAATTTTACCAAAACTCTTACCCGTGAAAAAAATTAGAAAACTACCCGCTGTTGATGCTTCAAATGTAGGACACGAAAATAATAATTCAGAAAAAGACGAGAAGAATGAGGGAGTACATCCGTTTGTACTTTTCGCAATTTTCATGTTTATTATATATAGTTTTCGAGACATCATCGGTAAACTATATGAGTTTTTCCTTGGAACGGTTTCTAAAAACACTCTCCGTAAACGTTATAATGTTGATGCTAAAACTTTCAATAAATGGGTTGAAATATTTTGTAGTTCCTCTATCAACTTCGAGGCATATAAAAAGTGTAGAAAGTTAACCAATAAAACTTGTTATGCAATCGGGTCAATATTAGGCACTCCCTCCGAGATGATGCCAATTATGTCGAAAAGTGAAATAGTAGAAGCAGCAGATAGTTCATACGAATTGCTGCGATATGCTATCTACTCCCATCAAAGTCAATTCAAAATTACACCCGAAGTTTTTAAATCTCTAAACTTTTTCCCGCCTAAAATTGCCGACCATATTTTAAAAGAATACCTAAGCATTCAACGTGATAATGTTTTAGCAATGGAAAAGAGGGAGGAACAAATACACGAAAAATTGCTATCACGGAAAGTTTGAGTTAACATTGATTTCATATTGTCTCGGCTTTAACTTTGCATCTATCATAAAAAAATTTTAAAAACCATAACGCTAATGTCAAAAAATAGTCAGAAAGTAATGATTGGATTCCGGATGAATCCTGACCTAAAAGAAGCCCTTGAGATTGAAGCCAAAGATAGGGATATGTCTTTTTCGGCCTACCTCGAAACACTCATAATCAATAGAGCTCATAATTCGGCTGATATTGAAAAAATGGGTGAAAAGATTTTTGAGTTGGAATCTACGATTGCGGAGCTTCAACAGCAAAATGCGAAAGTTTCGGATACCTCTAATTCCAAAGCTTTTGATACTTCATTTTCTAATGAGTTAATAGAAAAGGGTGTCGAAAACAGAATGCTCAAACAGGATAAAGCTGAGTTGATTCTAAAACTCAATAACGCTTTAAAGGAGCGAGATGTGGCCATGAAGATTAATGGAAAACCTATTCCTCATTGGATTTCTCCCAATGGCTACAATCTATTAGTTCAAACGGTTGCTAAAATTCAAAAAAGTTATCCCCATCATACAATCGAACAGGTACTTTTATCATCTGTCGCGATGGTGGAGTATAATGAAAAAAAGCCAACTTTTGTCATAGCTACGCTTGATAAATTTTGGATACGTAACGCTAATTTCTTAATAAATTTTAAACAAAAGGAGGTCGCACAATGACAAAGGAAACGTTTAATCAGCTATTTTTTTGGGGTGTTATTTTAGCCATAATCATATCTTTGAGAATATATTTCTTGAAATATGAAAACAAAAATCTAAAACAAGAAAATTTACTACTCAAGAGTGGTGGCAATCTTCTTTCACCAAAGTAATTTTATTTTCATTTGCTTCCTTTTAATTATGAGGAGCAAAGCTTTTAAAGTTTCAAAAGCTACCTGTACTAAAAACAGGTAGCTTCTTTTATTGGGGCTGAAATTTTACATAGACGCGCCACTCCCCCACTGATTATATTTCCCCTGGTTCGCACGTGGCTTTTGATAGTTGGAATGTCCACGTTTTGAGATTGAGGATTTTTGAATATTCGGGTACGGAGGTGATGATTTGTATTTCACTTTTTACTTCCACAATATCCCAAATTTTGGGGACATAATCACCAAGGCAATATTTAAATTCTTTTCTAAAATCTCGATTGAATGTGAGCTTTTGATTGTCGTAAATGTCTTTTACGTACTTGA
>JANMYC010001519.1:0-1937 GCA_031381715.1 Saprospiraceae bacterium | reverse complement strand
CCACAGCATCCACGAATTCAAGGGCTGCTAATAGATACTGTCGCGTCAATTCATCATTAATAGGTCGATGCTCCCCTTTTAACCGCTTAACAGAAGCCGCTGAATTCATTGCCACAATGAGTTTATCCCCTAAATCACGTGCCTCTGAGAGGTAATGTATATGTCCATAATGAAGCAAATCGAAACATCCATTAGTGAAAACAACTTTTTTACCTTTTGAGTGCCATTCTTTAACGCTACTCGCTAATGTATCCCAATCTTGTATTTTATTCTCAATGTGCTCAAAAGTCATTCTTTAGATTTTATCCTTTATTAAAAAAGAAAAGCGAGTCCCTTTGACAGAACTCGCTATTGAGTTTGGTTAATTATTCTGCTTTGGTTGCGTCCCGATTATATTACAAATATATTGATTGTCAAAGTTTTGAATAATTTTATGGTCTTTTGGGCACTACTCGAGGCATGAAAAGTGTTAACTCTTGCCCTTTTGATACATAAGCAGACTCCAAATGATTCCAAAGCATGATATTATAAACTCCTACATTGAACAAATCAGCAATAGCCTCGATGGTTTCACTCTCGCCAGCCATATAACTTGTCTTGAAATAATTAGGGTCGTTTTCTAATTTGGGTAAATTAGCATCTACTACCATGGGCGTGAAATTCAAAGTAGGTTGTTGCTTGATATCTGGACTTGAGATATAATCCTGCAAGGCTCCCATTACTCGACGTGGCACAAGTACATTGCACCCCCCCTCAGTATCAGGCACAAATTCTTCTCCAAAATGCAGGTTCAACTCTTTTATAAAATCATAGGAAATTCCCGTGATACTGGCTACAGTGGAAAGTGATAAAAGATTAAAAACTTTAACGCTTGCCACTACTTGGGCATCCAAAAGAGGTAAACTTACTTTTAAACCATGAAAACGATAGTTTTTCATGAGGTATGTAAACGCAATGAATTTTGAAATATATTCTTGCGTTTGCTTGGGTAAAAATATTTTTACCCTATCAAAATCCGTGCTTTTTGCTTTTTTCATTGCCTCTCCAAGGCGACCTGCTCCACAGTTGTATCCAGCGAGTACCAACTCCCAGTTGCCATAAGCCTTATACATTCTTTTTAAATCTTTGAGTGCAGCTTCAGTTCCTCTGTAAATGTCGAGCCTTTCATCCAAAGTACCATCTATGCGTAAGCCAAATTCTTCTTTCACGTCAGGCATGAGCTGCCAAACACCCTTGGCTCCAGAAGTGGAGATAGTCTTATTATTGAGCTCAGTTTCGAGGCAAGTGATATACTTAAGGTCGGTAGGGAGGTTGTATTCTTTTAGATATTGGTCAAAAACAGGAAAATATGTGGATGAACGTCCTATCATTTTTTCGGTTTCTCTACGACCGCGAAGCATTGATTGTATGCGATTAACTACTGAAGCGTCAGATTTTATGGGTACAAGACACTCCAGGTGACGTAATCGGGCTTCTACTTCGTCGTCGGCTGCAAGTAAAGTCGTGGCAACTGTCAGACAGGTAATGAGTAATGCTGTTATTTTCATAGGCGATAGATGAAATTGTGTCCTTCAAATTTTTAGAATAGATATTGGTTGAGCAGCAATAAATGCAGCACTTATAGGCATACTCATCTTTATCTGTTCTGATTGTATGATTAAATGTCCTTTTTTTACTATATCTGTTAAGTGTACTTAAACACTTTTTTAAAAGATTGCTATATTGTGTTTCATAGCATTCACGGGTAAGTGATAATATGTGTGAACTTAGTTTTGGAGAGCTTTAAACCATTTGACCTAACAAAGATAAAAAAGCCGTACAAAATTTGGGTAATTATTATGAATTTTATTTTAAAATAAAATAAAATTTAATATTTAATTCTGTTTTATGCCTGAAATTTTAATTAAAATATGTAATAAATTTATTATTATAATAAT
>JANMYC010001157.1:0-11126 GCA_031381715.1 Saprospiraceae bacterium | reverse complement strand
GCAAAAGGGTATTCGGCTGATTTTATAGTGCTGAATACTGAGGGGCAGCTTATTTCTCTTTAAAAATAAAAAACCTGAACCTCCCTTGAGTAGTTGGGCTAAAATAAACCTACCTGCCGGTAGGCAGGCACTGCTATCTTTTTAAGTCGGCTCTATAAAATGTAAAAAATACTCCGCTCTGCTCCGTACTTGTTTGTTAAAATTTAATTGATAGTTTTAGATAAGACAAAAAAGTGCCCAAAGAGGTCAATTAGCTATTTTTATAAGCATTATCATTGAAAATACCACGTTTTGGATACAAAAAAGACCCTTGTATTTTTTAATATACAAGGGTCTTTTCTATATCTACTTTTATTAGGGTAGATTCTGTTATATGTAGTTGGATTAAAAAAAACGCCTACATACAAGCAATTTTATTCACTCTATTAGCATGTCTACCACCTTCAAAAGTAGTGGTGAGGAACGTATCCACCATTTTAAATGCATCTTCTAATGCTACAAAACGAGCGGGAATGGCTATCATATTGGCATCATTGTGTAGGCGAGCCAGCGAAGCAATTTCGTCTAACCAGCATAAAGCACAACGGATGGTTTGGTGTTTATTGGCAGTAATGGCTACACCGTTGCCACTGCCACAAATCAAAACGCCCATTTGGGCAGCACCCGATTCCACTGCTTCGGCAGTGGGGTGAGCGAAATCAGGATAGTCCGCCGAAGCTGCACTCCTTGTTCCAAAATCTAAAACATCATACCCTTGTTCTCTTAAATGCTTGATAATTGGGTCTTTGTAAGGAAATCCTGCATGGTCAGAGCCAACGGCTACGGTCATTTTTTTCATTTTTTCAATTTTGCCACAAAGGTAAATATTAGTTTGGGAGGTTTTTAGTTTATGTGGTGCCGTTTTTATAAAAATGAATGAAATCTATTCTACCACAGAAGTCGTAAATACATAAAAAACGGCGACATTTGTAGTCATCTTTCCTAATCTCTATATTAATCATTATGGAATCACAATTTTCAACGTATTTTTCCCTCGGCTTACACCATATTGCTGACCCAAAAGCTTATGACCACATCGTTTTTATCATCGCTTTATGCGCTATTTATCGTTTGACGGAGTGGCGGCGGGTGGCGGTATTGGTTACCGCTTTCACGATTGGGCACAGTATCACGTTGGCTTTGGCCGCTTTGAAAATGGTGACCCCTCAGTATAATATCGTCGAAATGTTGATTCCAATTACAATTTGTATAACAGCAATCTATAATGTCATTAAAAAAGAGGATAATAATGATAGCAGCACTTTTTCAAAAAATATTGCTGTTAATTATTTCTTTGCATTGTTTTTTGGATTGATTCACGGACTGGGTTTTTCAAATTATTTTAAAGAACTTTTGGGCAATGAAGCGGATATTATTCAGCCACTTTTTGCTTTTAACGTAGGAATTGAGGCAGGGCAGTTGACTATAGTGTCCGTCATTTTAATAGCGTCGTTTTTAGCTTTCAATGTTTTTAAAATTTCGCAGCGCGCTTGGACACAGTTTATCTCAGGTGCAGCGTTTGGTATAGCGGTGACATTGCTCATTGGGTAACGTTTAGTGTCGTTTCAAAATCATATTTAAATTGTCAAATAATGAATTTTAATAAATCTATATTAATCGTAGTTTTCATATTGGGTTTGGTAAAAATGCCCAGTTTTGCTTCTCCTTTCAATGATGGAGAATTGCACGCTTTTCATATATCCAAAACGGATATGATTTTCAATGCAAAAGATAAAACAGTTCAAATAACCATGCACATTTTCATTGATGACCTTGAAGTTGCGCTTGAAAAACAGGGGATAAAAGGGCTTTTTATTGGTACTGAAAAAGAGAAAAAAGAAGCCAATAACTATATTTGTCAATATTTATTCAGCCATTTTTCAATAAAAGTAAATAATAAAGAAACCCAATACGAAGTATTGGGCAAAGAATCCACAACTGACCGTCAAGCTTTGTATATTTACATGGAAATAAAAAATGTTAAGGAGCTGAGGAACATTTTTGTCGAAAATAAGGTTTTGACGGAGGCTTTCAGTGATCAGAAGAATATCGTTCAGATAAATGTCCCTTCTAAAAAGCAAGGCTATTTTTTATTGGATAAAAATAAAATAATGGATTCCGCTCAATTTTAAAAGATAGCTTATAAAATTCTTAAATGAATCAACTCTTAAAGAATATTGTAATTTTACCCATTCGATTTTACCGTTTTTTTATATCTCCGTGGTTGGGCGCAAATAAGTGCCGCTACAATCCTACATGCTCGCAATACATGATGGATGCAATCATGGAATGGGGAATACTGAGGGGTAGCTGGCTGGGATTAAAACGTATTTTTAGGTGTCATCCGTGGTCAAAACATGAGCATCTTGACCCAGTTCCGAAAAAAGACATTAGACAATAGACTTTTAGATTTAAGACTGTCTAAATATCTATTGTCTAATATCTAAATATCTATTATAAAAAATTTAAATAAAACTATTTTGGACGATAAAGTTTTTAAATATCAAGTTGGTAAAAATGAACGCGGTAAAGGTATTGCTAAAGTTGTTGAAAAGGCAGTATTAATATCGGTGCATTTACCCATACAGAACGAAGAGCAAGTCACGGAGTATTTGGATGAATTAGAGTTTTTGGCACTCACAGCGGGGGCGGAAACTAAGCGGCGTTTTGTACAACGCTTGCCACACGTGGATTCACGTCATTTTATCGGGAAAGGTAAAATGGAGGAAATTCAGAAATACATTGAGGCGCACGAGGAAATAACCATTGCAATTTTTGATGATGACCTTTCGCCTAAGCAACAAGGGATTTTAGAAGAGAATTTGAAGGTAAAAGTGCTTGACCGTTCAAGTTTAATTTTGGATATTTTCGCAGGTCGTGCACAAACGGCTCAAGCCAGAACTCAAGTTGAACTCGCTCAGTTACAATATTTATTGCCTCGCTTGCGGGGTTTGTGGTCGCATTTAGAGCGTCAGCGAGGTGGTATTGGTATGCGCGGGCCGGGTGAAAAAGAGATTGAAACTGACCGCCGTATTGTGCGGGATAAAATATCGGGGCTTAAAAAAGACCTTGAAACCATTGACCGTCAAAATCAGACGCAGCGCAAACAGCGGGGGGCTATGATTCGAGTAGCTTTGGTGGGTTACACCAACGTAGGGAAATCTACTTTGATGAACCTTCTTTCAAAATCGGATTTATTCGCTGAAAATAAACTTTTTGCTACTTTGGATACCACTGTTCGTAAAGTAGTGGTGGATGCGGTGCCGTTTTTATTGAGTGATACAGTTGGTTTTATCCGCAAATTACCGCATCATTTGATTGAAAGCTTCAAGTCTACACTCGATGAAACCCGTGAAAGTGATATTCTATTGCACGTTGTGGATATTTCTCACCCACAGTACGAAGATCAAATTGCGACGGTAATGAGCACGCTCAAAGAGTTGAAAGTGGATGATAAGCCTATGTTGATGGTATTTAATAAAATGGATTTATACCGTGTCAGATATCATGATGAGCTATTGGATGCTCAAACGAAACGTGAAATAGAACTGGAGTTTGAGGAAAATATCCGTAATAAATACGGGGCAAACAGCGTTTTTGTATCAGCATCAGAGCGTGATAATGTTGATGAATTAAAGGAAAAAATGCTGCAATTGATTAAGGAGCAATACGTTATCCGTTATCCGCATCAAGCGAAACAGTGGTGATAAAAATAGTGCTTGGTGCTTAGTTGTTGGTGCTTGGACTCGCTAAGCACCAACAACTAAGCACCAAGCACCAAAAGTTGAAATATGAAAAATTGTATTAAAATAGTGATGATTTTGGCAATAGCCTTGACGGTGAACATCCCCCTCAGTATGGCGCAGTCAAAATTCAATAAACAGCCTGAATATGCAGGTGGTACGGGTGCTATGATGGATTTTTTAAAACAGAACATTAAATATCCGGCGAAGGCTCGGCAAGCTTCTTTGGAAGGGGTGGTTTATGTCAATTTTATAGTTAATATTGACGGTACTTTATCGGCAGTGGAAGCAAAAAAAGCCCAATATCAAAAAGTGACTATTGATGCCCAATCTAAAAAACCAACCGCTACACCAGTGACCAATCCGACCGACCGCTCACTTGAGGCTGAGGCAGTAAGAGTGGTGAAAGCAATGCCCAAATGGATAGCTGGTGAAACGGATGGTAAAAAAACGAGTATCGCCTATATGTTACCGATTGATTTTAGTTTGAATTAAAATGTTGAAAATCAACGTTTTATAAATCGTCGTGTAGCTTTGTTGCTGCACGACGATTTCTTTTTAAGTAGCATAACGTAATTTTTAGTTAAAAAACTGAATAAAAAGTTGCACATTTGAAATATGTAACTTAATTTTACGTTATAGATTTTAAATGTAATAAAAAAGTAGATAAAGATGCAGAGATTAACGAAGGCAGAAGAAGAAATTATGCACATCATTTGGCAGCTTGGGCGTTGTACGGTGAGTGACATTTTAGACGTGATTGAAAAAACAGATACTGAACGAGGGCGACCACCGCACAGCAGCATTTCCACAATCGTCCGCATTTTGGAAGAGAAAAAATTCCTTGACCACAAGGCTTATGGCAAAACCTACGAGTATTTTCCAATTGTCGCAAAGGATGATTACAGCACTAAAACCCTCTCAAAATTCATCACCGATTATTTTGAAGGCTCTGCTTCTAACCTCGTTTCAGCTTTAGTAAAAGATGAAAGACTGGATGCGGATGAATTGAAAAAGCTTTTGGATATGCTGGATAAATAAGATTTTAGACGATTAGACAAAAGATTTTAGACTTAAAACCTATCAACTTTTAACTTTCAATGATTAACACATGCTCACCTATTTCCTCCAAGTCAATCTCTGTTGGCTCATATTTTATGGGCTGTATTGGGCTTTGTTGAGCCGCGAGACGTTTTTCAAATTGAATCGCATCTATTTGATTATTAGCTTATTGTGTGGCTTAGTAGTCCCTATTGCTACTGAATATATGAGCCAAATGGAGGAAGTTGTAGCGATGCCGATTGTACAGATTTCGCAGCCAATGGCTCAAAGTATTGAAGCATTTCAAGAAAATATTGAAATAAATATGGTGAAAACTGCGGAAACTTGGAATCTGTGGCAGATACTGAGGGGGTGTTATGTGGTGGGTGTTTTATGGGTTTTAATTCGTTTTTTAATAGGGTTATTGAAAATACAGAAACTCTATCAACGGGGTTTTAAAGAAAAAAACAACGATTTTACACTTGTACAATGCGAAGGTTTGAAAACGCCTTTTTCATTTTTTAAATGGATTTTTATAGATAAAACGCTGTATGATGCAGCGGTATTAGCACAAATTTTGGAACATGAAAAGGCGCATGTTCATCAAAAACACTCTTTTGATATTGTCGGCATCGAAATACTGAGGGGTATCTTTTGGATGAGCCCGTTGGTGCATATATACGCCCGAAGCCTGCGCAATGTACACGAATATTTGGCAGATGCAGCAGTCCTTCAAAACACTGAAAAGAAACAATATGGTCGCTTATTGATAAGCCAATCCGCATATACAAGCGGCTTAATCATCGCCAATCACTTCAATTTTTCACAACTTAAAAAACGCATTATCATGATGTCTCGCAATCGCTCCGAACGCAAAGCTTTGGTAAAATACACTTTGGCTGCGCCTTTGTTTTTGTTGTCAATTTTAGCTTTTACAGTTCCGAATAGCCCTTTGGTGAAAAATACTGAGGGGGTAGCTGAAAGACTTGATAATGCAGTCAATGCGGTTAATTCAAAGGTTAAAAATAAACTACAAAATATTGATAATCAATCTACTATAAATGATTGCCCGAACGGAAATACAGTCAACTTAGAATGTGAGAAAGGCGGTTTTTGGAAACCAGAAAGATTCAAGAAACAATCATATTTAAATGTAGAAAAAGGCTATACCTTAAAGAGTTTTAAATTAGTTAAGTTCAATGAAAGTGGAGAAGTATTAGCTACCGCATATAATAAAGGGCCATATTTTAATAAAGAGGTACTTAACCTAATTGAAAAAGCAAAAGTGGGTGATAAATATTCATTTTTAGAGATTAAAATAGAAGAGCCTTATTACGATGTTGATGAGTATGTATGGGGGAGTATTGATATTCATATTTCAGAGAAAGAATTCCCTAAACATCAGATATTACAATATGGACTTTTTACTAAAAATGATGAATTTGTAATTAGAAATGGACTCTACTTTAAAACTTTCAAAGACCTTAAAAAGGTTTTTGTTTTAGAGGATTATGAAATATCAAGACCTATAGGATTCACAAAATGGACAAATGAGCATGTCATGGGTTCGAATAAAGGCATGATTAATTATCAAGCAAAAACAAATAGCCCATCTTTTGATAAAGAAGCCCTAAGTATTTTAGAAAATACTCACGCAGGTGAAAGCTATTCTTTTTCATGGGAAATGAAACGAAAAGGAAAGGATTCTACAATAATAGCTGCTTTCTTTTTAAAAGCGGTTGATACTACTATCAATAAGTATCCTTTTTTGATGCTTCCTAATTATAAAGGAGGAATGGATATTAGCTTAGAAGAACTCAAACAGAAAGAATATCTAATAGCTAAGACTACCGAAAAAGGCGAGTCAAAAACACTTAAAATATTAAAATTCAATGTTTTATTGACTCCATCTTTTCATTCTAAAAAAGAAGTAAAAGTGGTAGTTAATATAGGTGCTAATTTCAGTGAAGATGTTAAAAAGCTATTGGCATCCGCAGAAGAAGGCGATGAGATTTCTTTTATCAATAATGAAGTTTTCGATAAAGAAAAAAATAGCCTTGTTGCCACACGAGGTTTAATGTTTAGAGTAAAAACAAAATAATAACTTATAAAAGAATACCAATGCTCACCTATTCACTCCAAGTCAGCCTTTGTTGGCTCGTGTTTTATGGCTTGTATTATAGCCTTTTGAGCCGCGAGACGTTCTTTCGTCTCAATCGTATATACTTGATAATCAGTCTATTGTGTGGATTGATTGCGCCTTTTGGGCAGCTTTTTATTGAGGTGGAAACATCCAGCTCTACGGTGATGATGTTGGAGACGTTTGTGGTGACAGCAAGTGCTTTTCAACGAAATTTGAAGGCTGATACTGAGGGGTGGCTTTCGCTCAGTTTGGCGCTACAAGTGATTTATGGCTTGGGGGTAGGTGCTATGTCATTGCGATTTTTAATCGGGCTTTTTAAAATATTTAAACTCTATCAAAACGGTAAAAAAGTGCAAAATGAGGGTTTTATTACCGTTCATACCTGTCTGTCCGATAGGCAGGCTGAGGGGGTACATTTACCATTTTCATTTTTCAATTATGTTTTTATCAATGAAAATGTGCTTGAAAAAGGGGACATTCCACAGATTATGGAACATGAGCAAGCGCATGTATCGCAGGGACATTCTTATGATGTGATACTTTTGGAAGTGCTTAAAATCATCTTTTGGTGGAATCCCATTATTTATTTTTATAGACATTCTTTAAGAAATATCCACGAATATTTGGCGGATGCAGCTGTTTTGAGATGGGTGGAAAAACCTGTTTATGGACGGCTACTGATTAAGCAATCGCAGTCCGGACCTGCGTTGGCTTTAGCAAATCATTTTATTTTTTCACAACTTAAAAAACGGATTATAATGATGACTCGTAATCGTTCGCAACGGTCTTCGTTGCTCAAATATGTAATTGCTTTTCCACTTTTCACGGTTTTACTTACCCTTTTTGCTATTCCTAATAATGAAATCATGGCAAAAACGAAGGATTTGAGCGAAAAAGTGAATGAGACAGTAGAGACTATTGATAATCGTATTAAAGAGAATCAGCCTCTACAAATGGCTGCAAGTAAAGAACGTACTACCAATAATGCTATTTTAAATCCAGCATTAAGCAATATTGATAAACCATTTGTAGCATTGGGTAATGGTGAAATTGGCGGAGTCATTTCGGTCGAAAACTTAAAGAAACAAACTAAAATGGTTTGTTTAGAGGGTTTAAATGGTAAAAAGAGTGCGCTTAAAGTAACCAGATTTGTTTTGGTTCATGTTCCTCTTAGGGAAGATCCGAGGCAAGTCAATAATATGGGAGGAGGTGAATTTAATAAAGATGCTCTTAGACTTGTTAAGGATGCCAAAGCTGGAGATACTTATAATTTTATGAATATCAAAGCGACTGATGGCACTAAAGTGATTGATATGGGTAGTATGACTTTTTTTATCAAAGATGATAGTAAGGGTTCTGGTGATTTATATGATATTTCTCCTTCGATGAAATCACTTGAGCCGATTCGTTCTACAATACCAGAAGAGCGAAATAGTGGAATTATGGTAGTTCAAACAGATACATCTAAAGGTAAAATTCATACTACCTTTGATGAAAGCCCAGAATTTGCACAAGGGCAAGCGGCTCTTTTCAGATGGTTGGGACAAAATATTAGATACCCTGCTGTTTCAAGAGAGAATGGAATTCAAGGGACTGTTTACATTGGTTTTATTGTTGAAAAAGATGGGGCAATAACGGATATAATAGTAAAAAGAGGGGTTAAAGGTATAGTACGAGATACTGTAACGATTATGGAAGTGAATGGTATTAAAGGCAATAAGTATGTAGAAAGAGAAGACCATTCCATTGATAATGAAGCTAAAAGAGTGATTGCTGCCATGCCAAAATGGAAACCTGGTAAAAACAAAGGTGTGCCAGTGCGGGTGGCTTATACACTGCCTATTAAGTTCAAATTGGAGTAACTTGAAAAAGAATATTCGCAATACGATTGGTTCTGAAATGCAAAAGGGGTATCTGTCATTTTACACAGATACCCCTCAGTATTTTGAGCTATCCGTGACACGGCTTTGAGCAGTGTCACGGTTTGAAAAGAATTTTAAGTCTTTTTATTCTTCTTCTTCGCCGCAGGGAAAAGGATATTATTCAATATCAAACGATAGCCCGGGGAATTGGGGTGAAGACTCAAATCCGTTTCGGGGTCTTCGACATAATGGCGATAATCCTCGGGATCGTGACCACCGTAGAAGGTGAAAAAGCCTTGACCCATCACGCCATGTAAGTATCGCACCTCGTTATAAGGCTTCGTTTCACCTAAAATTAGGACATCCGATTTGATATATTGCTTATTAAAAGCGGTGCTTTGACCCATGAAACCTTTCACTGTTTTAGTATGATTTTGAGTCAACATAGTAGGTACTGGATCCCATTTTGCTGAAAAATCAAATAAGGTGAAATAATCCGTTTCGGGTGCTTGTGGGCGTCCGTAATTATGGTCAATCGTAGAAAATTCATACTCCAAAGGGTCTTTTATCAATTGAAAATCCTTGAAAGCCAATGTTTTTGAATAATCTAATTTTTGTTGAGCATTGGGGTCGGAAGGGTCGCCATCGTACATGGGCGCGCAAATATCAATGCCCTCAGCCGCCAGAGCAATATCGTAACTATCCGTAGCGGAGCACATGGCGAACATAAAACCACCACCCGATACAAATTCTTTTATTCTCTTAGCCACCGCTAATTTGCATTGCGATACCTTTGAAAAACCTAAAGCGTGGGATAATTCCTCGGCTTTTCTTTGATTTTCACGATACCAAGCGGTGTGTCCATAATTGCGGTAAAAACGACCATATTGACCCGTAAAATCCTCGTGGTGCAAGTGTAGCCAATCATAAAGAGCCAGTTTACCTTCTACGACTTCTCTGTCATAAACAACATCAAAAGGGATTTCTGCGTACGCCAAAACCATCGTAACGGCATCGTCCCACGGTTGTACTTTTTTACCTTTCATATCCGTATCGGGGGTATAAACGGCAATTTTAGGGGCAACTTCAAGTTTCATATCCTCCATATTGACTTCGGGATTTGAAATTTCACGTTGGATATTAGCAAATTCAGCGTCTGAAATCACTTCGTAGGACACGCCACGAGTTTTACACTCTTTTTCAAAGCTCAAATTATGTGGAAAAGCAAAACTACCATTGCGATAATTCAAAAGCCAATGTGCTTCTACACCTTTTGACAATACCCAATACGTAATACCATAAGCTTTCAAATGCTCTTTCTGCTTCAAATCCATTGGTAAGAGCATGACTGCTGCATACATTTGGCAAGCACAAATGATTGAAAAACAAGTGGTCATGAATATTCTTTTCATTTTAATAGATATTTTAAATATTAATTTCAAAAATCAGTCCGAATTGTTTTTTCAATTCAGACGATAAAATTAGTAAAAGCATCCTTCATTCAAACGTAAATAATTGGTAAAAGATTTTTAAAGATAGTTTAAAAGACAGTTAAAATTTGTAAAAGTGCTGTCAATACTGAGGGGGGGTAAAAAAAGGACGATTTCAAGAAGTTGAACCTCTTGAGACCGTCTTTTTAAAAGTTATAAAAATAGATAAGTAGGCGTAAAGAAATAGACGCTGCTATCGTCGGGCTGAAAATTATACAAAATGCGGAGCAAGGCGGAGTATTTTGTATGATTTTTAGAGCCGACTTAAAAAGATAGCAGCGTTTATTTTAGCCCAACTACTTATTATGTTTTTTTATGCTTCTTTTTAGCCGCGGGGAAAAGAATATTATTTAAAATCAAACGATAGCCTGGCGAATTGGGGTGCAGACTCAAATCCGTCACTGGGTCATCTACGGAATGTCGATAGTCTTCGGGGTCATGACCACCGTAAAATGTAAAAAAGCCTTGCCCTGCCACGCCATGAATGTAGCGGGCTTCCCCATAAGGTTTAGTTTCACCTAAAACTAAGACATCTGGTTTGATGTATGGTTTTTTAAAAGCGGTGGTTTGACCCATAAACCCTTTAACGGTTTTAGTATGATTTTGGGTGAGCATGGTAGGAACAGGATCCCATTTGGCAGAGAAATCGAACAGTGAAAAATAATCAGTTTCGGGGCTTTCAGGTCTTCCGATATAGTTATCTATGCTCGAAAACTCATAAATCATTGGGTCTTTGACGAGTTGAAAGTTTTGAAAAGCAAAGGTTTTAGTAAAATCTAATTTCTCTTGAGCATTGGGGTCAGCGACA
>JANMYC010001470.1:0-3289 GCA_031381715.1 Saprospiraceae bacterium | reverse complement strand
CAACCCATATACATTTCGGGCCACCAATCCTTTTCCATTCTAAAATCGTGGTCGGCAGAACTGGCTACGGCTACTTTATAAAAATCGGGGTATTCAAGCATGGCATGACCCGCATCAAAGCCTCCTGCTGAATGTCCAAATATGCCAACCTTTGTGGTATCAATCCATGTATATTTTCTTCCCAATTGCAAAATAGCAAGGCGATGATCTTCAAGGTTTTTACCCATATTTTTATAAGAAACATTGTGAAATGCTTTGGATCGTCCTGCTGTGCCCATCCCATCGACTGTTATGACAATAAAACCCAATTCAGCCAGCGCTTGATTAGACTCGTTCATAGAATACAGAAAATTGCTTGGGTACATAAAGGTGTGAGGTCCTGTATAAGAGTTGTCAATGATAGGGTATTTTTTAGAAGCATCGAATTGAGTTGGTTTCCAAATTGCACCATATATTGTGGTTTCACCATCACGGGCAAGAGCCGTAAACGATTCGGGGAATTTATAATTTAAGGAATCTAAACCTGTAATATCCGCTTTTGCCAAGGTTAAATCAAATGTTTTACCCGAATGGTTTTTTAAAACAGTGGTCGTCGGTTGATTGAGGGCAGACATATTATCCGTAAAATAAGCCCCATCTGGTGAAACAGATATATCGTGGTGAAGATTTTCTGGTGTCAATAAAACAACCGTTTTATCTGCCAGATTGAGTTTGTAAAGGTGATTATAATAAGGATTTTGGTTGGCTTCTTTTCCCGATGCCGTAAATAAAATAAACCTTTTGGATTTGTCAATATGCAGAATTTGGTCAACATAATACGACCCAGAAGTCAGAGGTGTGAGAGATTTATCCTTAATATCAAGCAAATGCAATTGTTTCCAACCGTCTCGCTCTGATGTAATCACAATTTTACCCCATTCCTCAATAATGTCTGATTTGTAATTATCAATATTAGTTTTGCTGGTTTCTCGATACAATAAATCATCTGATTTTTTATTCAAATCACACCGATACAGCTCAACGGCTTGATACCCCCTTATCGTATTATCTTGATAAACGATGCCACTTTCCTTCGACCATTCGTAATCCGTTGGATTCGTGTGGGTACTTTGTGCGGATTCTTTAACATATTCATAGCCCGTTTCAATATTGTAAAAAACAGGAGTCATTTTCACCATATCCGTATCCCCAGGCGAACCCCGATAATAAGACAGCAATTGGGGTTTGTACAAACTATCTATGCCCCAATTTAACAGATACATTTTTTTAGCACCCCGTAAATCGGTGATATAGGTTTGAAGCCATTTGGAATCGGGCGACCAACTGACCCTAAATCGTTTAGGTCTTTCACCATTTTCACCCACAATAATATCAGACCAACCATAAAAAGTGCCGTATTCATACAAGCGTTCACCGTGTTTACTCATTTGTCTAACACCACCATCCGCCGTAGATTTGATATACAAATTGTAATTTTCGGTATAAGCTATCCATTTGCCATCAGGAGATTTTGACTCAAAACGGTTAGGCGTTGGCAGGGTTATTTTAGTAAGGGTATAGGTTTTAAGGTTTAGTTTATAGGCAAGCCCTTTGGCGTTAAATTCAATATGATTGGGGTCGCTATATTGTACATTTTGGATAGGCAGAGCCTTGGCATCAACCGCCATTTTCAAAGTATCCGCCAACACTTTTGCCAAACGCTCTTGGTCGAACCACGGTTCAATTTTTTTAGAATCCCAACTTATTTTGTTAAAAGATTTTTGCACCCTATCCTGTGTGATAAATGCCATGCCCGTACTGTCTTTAAACCATATCGGTTGGACATTTTCATTAAAAACCTTTTTATTCACGATGTTTTTCCATAAAAAAGAAACAGCTCTTGCGTAGTCCTCTTTTTTGATGTTTTGTGCAAAAAGCTGAAAAGAAAAGACACTAATTAGTGCGATAAATATTAGGATTGTTTTTTTTTTCATTTTTAAAATTTGATTTATTATTAAAAATTAGAGAAAATACTGAGGGGTACTCTGTTAAACTTATCGAAGCTTATTTCCCTCATTTTCGTGAGTTGTCCAAGCAATTTGACAGAGTGCTTGCGCAACGCCCAAAAAAAGAAGACCTAATAACCCAAATAAAATAGCGTTGGGTGAATCAGGTGCAGGTAACAGTTCTGAGCTATTTGATGGGTAGAAGTGGATGAGCAAATAGAAAAGTGCTTTCATTTATGTTTGTGGATTGTGTAGTTTAAAAATTTACCGAAAAACGTTACGAAGGTTGAAACCTTCGTAACGTTGTGAATCACACTTAGCTTTTAAGCCCTTACTTCTTAGCCGTCGTTTCGGGTGGTGTCAACTTGTAGCCCAACTGTCTCACTACCGACAAGTTGTCAAAGTAAATAAGGTCACTGACGATTTTGCCATCGGCTACTTTGGCTGTAAGTTGAAAGGGAAGCTGAATGGTCTTTTCCATTTGTGTAAAGGTGTAAGTGCCCCAAAGCGACACCCAGTCTCCTTTGGTATTACCCGACGTTGACCTGAATGTCTGTACTACAAACCCAACCTTACGATCTGATTGCGTTTTGTAATTTGCCTGCCAGTTTGACAAGGTCTTTTCTATGTCGGCAGAATCTAACTGGCTTGGACCTCGTCCCTTGTAATTAGGAGCAAGCAGTGATTTGGCTTTGTCCAGATCGCCAGATACGAGTGCCTTCACATAATCACCGACGACTTTCATATCGGCTTCGGCATCTGGGTTTTGAATTACGTTGTCTTTGTAAGCGGGCGTTTGTGCTTGGCATGGTGTCGTTACAGAAAATAAGGCAATGATGATTGCCAGCGTTGAGAGAAATTTAATTGTTTTCATTTTAATTAATTGAAATGTTATTGCCTACTCTGGACGGTTTTCGGCTTGCCCGTTTTTGGTTTTTTGATTTAAAAACAGAGAAAATATGGTGCGTTTCGCTCCATCAAGCCACGCAAAGCGTGATGGCGCAAAATGCGTTCACAAAAGGCATGACTGAGGGGCCCTCAAATTTAGATTTGCGGCTTTCTCTTTTTTAAAAAATACAGGCTTCACGTGAAGCGAAGCCTGCATTTTACTTTTTCTAATCCGTGATATCAACCAATTCAAAAAGCCCTTGCGATACTAAATCTCTCAGCTCATTTATCTTGATGGTAAAGTTGGCTATATCATCCTTGGGATATACTTTTTTGTACTCATCTGTAGCACCCGTTTTTCCACTTTGCCATGACAATGCCTGGTCTAAGGTAGAAAAGCTAAAACTAACAAAATA
>JANMYC010001464.1:0-4211 GCA_031381715.1 Saprospiraceae bacterium | reverse complement strand
GCTACAGAATTTGATACTGCTTTCCGAGCGGATAGATTGGGTGCCATTATTCGCTCTTTGGATGGTGGTAAAACATGGGAAAATCGCAGCCGATACCCTTCAATTCCGAATACTTTAGGTTGGACTTTGGGTGATTCGTCGGATATTGGCTCACAAGTTCCGTACACGCTTGTTTTTAATGTTGATCCTAAAAATAGAGATAAAATCACCATTGGCGGTGTTGACTCTTGGGGTTCAACAGACGGTGGTAAATCTTTTAATAAAACGACTTTTTGGCTCAATTCCTTGGGAGAAAGCGCTCATGCAGACCACCATTGGGGGGAATATCAACCCCTCACTGGCGATTATTACTTGGCTACGGATGGTGGCTTGTATAAAACCAGCAATTTGACACCGGGTGATAATAACCAAATTCAAAGATGTTATTCCGATCAAGCGTACAATATATTTACACAAGATTGCTATAAATTCCCCACAAAATGGGATTTCGTGGGGAATGGAATATCCAATAATGAATTTTATGCCATTGCTGTCAGTAAAAGTAACCCAAGTATAGTCATGGGCGGTACTCAGGACAACGGCACCCTCATGCGCCGCGACGGTAAATGGTATTCAGTATTCGGAGGAGATGGTTTTGTGTCCATGATACACCCCACCAACCCCAATATTTTTTACTCAACTGTTTACTACGGACAAACGTTCCGTACGACTGACGGAGGTAAAACATATAGTTTTGTTTCATATCCAATAGATACTACCGATCAAGGCGCTTGGCTCACACCAATGGAAATGTATGAAGCCAACCCAAATATACTCTTTCAAGCTCGTGAGAAAAACCTTTGGCGTTCCATGAATGCGGGAAATACTTGGCAACGGATTTCAAATTTTACCATTGGTAAAATTTCGAATCGTACTTATTCGATGGCAGTAGCGCCTTCTAATTCTAATATTATTTATGTTCTCGCAGAACGCAAGATGCCTCTACTGTTGCTCCTGTTTATTACCTCTATCAGACCTTGGACGGTGGTACTTCTTGGAAAAACCTTTGGAGTACAGCATTCCCTAATGCTTTCCTAACGGATATAGCCATTCACCCCACTCAGCCCAATAAAATATGGGTTACGTTTAGTGTTGGTTATAATGCTGCGAACGTCAATCAATCCAGAAAAGTCTTCTATTCTGATAATGGAGGCGGCACTTGGACGAATATTACTGAGGGGTTGCCCGCCGTACCCGTTTGGTCAGTTGTTGTACAAGAAACCAATCCTAACGACCCAATTTATGTTGCCACTGGAGTCGGCGTTTATTATAAAGATAATACCATGACGAAATTCGTTGAGTTCCAAGGCGGAATGCCACGGGGCGTGATGGTGACTGATTTAAAAATTCACTCAGGCTCAGGTAAAATATTTGCGGGTACTTACGGGCGTGGTATTTGGGCAGCCAACCTTTATGACCAACCATTTGAAGGATTTGCTACTCTAAAAACGAATCGCTCACTTTTACTCAACGTCTATCCCAATCCGGCAAAAGACGCCATCAAAATTGAATGGGACGAATCCAATCTTGAAGGGCAAAATATGGATATTTTAGACGCATTTGGTAGAGTCATTTTCACTCAAAAGGATTTTCAGGGTAGAGCTTCTTTGAATATGACGGAATTTGCATCTGGCGTTTACACTGTTCGTCTGAAAACTGGAAAAGAGGTAGTATCTAAAAAGTTTATATTATCGAAATAAAATGTAAATCACTTAAAAGGGATTGAAAAACTAATTCTATGCTCAAAATTAGTTTTTCATCCCTTTCAAGTAGTTGGGTTAAAGTAAACCTGCCTACCGGCAAGCAGGTTTATTTTATACGCCTACTAAGGGTCTGCTGAAAAGTCAGCAATTCCGTATTTGAAAATTTTAAGCCCCAATTTTAATATACCCCCTCAGTATTTAGAGCTTTTTTGGGTAAAATTGTTAAAAATAGAAGCTCAACTTTCCATCCCGAGGACTCGGGATAAACTTTTGGAAAGTTTTTAACCATATAAAGAATTGCTGCTGAAAAGTATTAAAAACTTACAACTATTCGATAATCAATATTTTACAAAGGTAAGGCGTGAAACAAATTTTAAAAATAACACAAATCAGCTATTATTAATTATATAATTGACTGATTATCAATTCAAATATTTCAAAAACCACCTAAATTCAAACGTTTTAATTTTTAAAATACTTTTTCAGTAGACCCTAAGCAGGCATTTAAATCTCAAAAAGCTAACTTCTTTACCCCAAAATTTTATACCTAATCTCTGAAAAAAAAAGCCTATGTCAGCATTCTCTGTACATCCGTGTCACAAAGCACTAAAACCTTATATACGCTTCTATTTTCAAATGCAAATGAACGAAAAGCTGCCATTTAGCTCACTTTTAACAGCAACAATGGATTCAGTCTTAGTTTTTCATTTTGGATCAAGTAAATCTTCTATTGATTATGAATTTCCGAATAGCCCCGAGAAGCATTATACTTTTCATAAAAATAACGCTTGGCTGGGGGGAATGCACAACCAACCCCTCCTTTGTCATTTTGGAAATGATGTGAGTGCTGTAATTTGTGTTCTTACGCCTCTGGGTATTAATCATTTATTGCATGACAATGCATCAACCATACTCAATCAGGGTTTTTCTTTTGAAACTTTAGGTATCCATAAAAAATTCATTGAGTTGATTGAAAAATTAGAATCTATTGATAATATTGATGCCGCCTTAGAGTTAATCGAATCGCATTTACTCAACTATTATAGTCGTATAAATATACCTTTTTCAATAAAAAACATGAGCCCAGTTACCAATTATATTTGGCGACAAAATGGAATTGTTAGAGTCAAAGATTTAGAAGATAAATTCCATATAAGCCGCCGATGGTTAGAAATACAGTTTGCTGACCAAATCGGATTATCTCCCAAGGAATATGCCCGTATTGTGCGTTTCAAAAACTTTTTAACAACTGTCATTAATACCCCCTCAGTATCTTTGGCAACCCAGACTGAAAATTTTGGTTACTACGACCAATCGCATCTTACTCGGGATTTTCATGCTTTTACGGGTCAAACCCCAGTAAAATATTTTCAGAATCATGTTTCTGAGATAAATAATTATTTCTATGCGGGATTTGAATGAAATATTGTCTTGGTAATAATGGTTCGCATTTGTACAATTTTGAAAAGAATAAAACACCTAAATTTGTATATAAGTTGATGTAGGATATTCACCTACTTATACTTCAAATGAGCTTCCTAAAGCTTCAATTTGAAACATTTGTTAACCTCTTAAAAACAACTCATTTCATTGCAAGTATTTCTTTAGCCTTGCAGCAATCCGCCTCCATTTTTTAACCCTTTTAACCCATTTTAATTATGAAAAATACTACCCACCGTTCAATCCTTGTTTTAGGTCTATTCATAACTCTTTTTACGTGTATTCCTATTTCGGCACAATGGAAAAAACAAAACCTACCTCCTATACCCTCTGGTATTCTTTATTATCCATTCGCAGCTGGAAAAAACTCGATGTGGACTTATACGCGAGTAGTTCAGCCAGATACTGTTAATATCACGCCGAGTGTCTTTATCAGAACCAGCGATGGAGGAAAAACTTACGCTTCGGGGACAATTTTTGACAATATTAATACCGTCTATCCCCATATTCAACCCCGAGATGGCAAAAATGCCGATTTAATAGCAGCAGATGGTTCCAATTTTTATATGCGCCGTACAGCAATATGCCTTTTAAGCCAGAAACTTTTCCAGATGTCATTTACTATTGGGATGATAATAACGGTGTTTATGTAGGCGATCCAGATAGTTTGGGTTTAGTCGTTATGTACACAACGGATAATGGTAATAGCTTCCAACGAGTAGCTAACTCAAACTTACCATCAACGAGAGAAACTGAGATTGGTGCCATAGGAGAGTATCAAGCCGTTGGAAATGCTTTTTTCTTTTCCACTTTTGATTACATGACCAATGACTGGCGCGTCTGGCGAACCTTAGACAAAGGCAGAACATGGACAGCGGGCGATTGGTTTTCACCAGGTACTGCGTCTGGTTTTACGGCACGATATGCTTTTGCTGATGCTCAAAATGGCATCTTATTGCAAGGTATAACAGCCGAAAGTAAAAATCCACTTTATACCGAAGATGGTGGACTTACATGGCATGAAAGCGG
>JANMYC010001146.1:0-1631 GCA_031381715.1 Saprospiraceae bacterium | reverse complement strand
TTGCAAAATATACTATCTTATGATACTCGTTGATAATGAATTACTTTCATTAATGACCACAAACATGGGTCAAACCCTGCTAAATTTGAGTGAAGAAAAGCCGACTTTAGTAGTTTTCTTAAGGCATTTTGGCTGTCAATTTTGTAGAGAAGCAATGGATGACATTTCAAAATTGCGCCCCAAACTCACAAAGCAAGGAACTGATTTGGTTTTTGTTCACATGGCAGATGTAACTACCGCTGAAGATTATTTCAAAAAATTTAATTTAGTTGGCGTTAAACATATCAGCGACCCCACATGCAGATATTATGCTGCTTTCGGCTTAGTAAAAGGTTCTATCACCCAATTATTTGGGCTGCAATCGTTTTTCCGGGGCTTTTCAGTGCAAGCCAAATACGGCAATGATATGGGTAAAAACTTAGGTGACAGTTTCCAAATGCCCGGTGCTTTCACGATTTATAACGGTGAAATCAAAGACAGTTACATACACCGCTCAGCAGCTGACAGACCTAATTATAGTCAACTTTTGGACTGTTGCACCATACCTTAAGATTTTGAATTATAAGAAAAGTATAAAATACGCCTTGCAATGATGATTGTAAGGCGTATTTTCTTTTAATCTATAAGTATTTAAATTAGTTTTGTAGTCAAATTAGAAGTACGAAAATCGAAAAAAAATATCATTATTCAAGGTTGCATAAAATGAGAATTGATTACCTCAGAATTATTTTTTACAAAAAACTCTCGCAATATTCGCAAGATACGGCTGATATCAATGGGACTTTCGATGAACTTTCAAAACTATACAGTTCGCCCAAAAGATATTATCATGATATAACTCATATCACTAATTTGTTAAAACTGTGGGAAAGCAATAAAAATAAACTTGGTGATGAGGAAATAGTTTACCTTGTTATTTGGTTTCACGATGCCATTTATGATAGTTGGAAATCAGATAACGAGGAGTTGAGTGCTGAAATGGCGAAGGAATTTTTAATTAAAATCAATTACCCGATATACAAAATTGATAAAATCGTCCAGTATATATTAGCCACTAAAACCCATGAAAGCAATGGAGATCCCGACCTTAATTTTTTCTTAGATTTTGATTTATCCATTTTGGGGGCGGATGAAACCATTTATGATATTTATGCGCAACAAATAAGAGATGAGTTCAGTTTTTACCCTAATTTTCTGTATAATCGAGGAAGAAGAAAGGTATTAAATGCTATTTTAGAAAAAAAATCAATTTACAAAACAGATGAATTTAAAGCACTTTTAGAGAATCAAGCCCGCTTGAATATTCAAAGAGAATTGGATAGTTTATAGGCCCTTTTAAATTAAAATTTCAAAAGTTTAACGATTTAAGAAGAGGAATAAAAAAAACCTTTATCTGTATAATTTGTTTTGATTAAATAATTTGCACTTTGGTGTTTTGCGCTAAACAAAGCTGAAAATACTACAATTTTACATCAAAATAAGCTGTTTTAAGCTTAAAAATAGATAATAAGAATGCCCAATATCGGTTATCGTTTTTCACAATTTACGCCTGGCGAAGATGGCGGCTCCCCTTTTGATAGATTGTTTAAAATCTTTCAAGACCTTTTGATGCATACTTCTGGTGATGTCAG
>JANMYC010001444.1:0-6225 GCA_031381715.1 Saprospiraceae bacterium | reverse complement strand
TTTATGATAGAATTATAGTGTACTTTGTTTCAAATAACAATCAAAATTAGTGATTATTTACAAAATAAAAAAGGTAAAGTGCATATTTACACTTTACCCTTCAATATTTTTCAAATTGACTTAAAAACGGCTTAACCCAATAATGCTTTACCGGGATAAACTGCCATTGAGCCTAATTCTTCTTCAATGCGGAGCAATTGATTATATTTTGCTATCCGGTCGCTACGGCTTGCCGAGCCCGTTTTGATTTGTCCACAGTTCAACGCCACGGCTAAGTCAGCAATTGTAGTATCTTCTGTCTCGCCTGAACGATGACTCATGATACTTGTATAACCGTTGCGTGTAGCCAAATTCACAGCATCAATTGTTTCAGAAAGCGAGCCAATTTGGTTCACTTTTATTAAAATTGAGTTAGCAATATCATTATCAATACCTTGTTGCAAACGGTCAACATTGGTAACAAAAAGGTCATCACCTACTAATTGTACTTTATCTCCAATTTTAGAAGTTAATGATTTCCAACCGTCCCAATCATCCTCAGCCAAACCATCTTCAATACTCAGAATCGGATATTTATTAGCCCAATTAGTCCAGAAAGCAACCAATTCTTCGCTTGTCATTTGCTTACCGCTTGATTTTTTGAATACATACATGCCCGTTTCAGCATTGTACAATTCACTCACCGCAGCATCCATCGCAATCATCACATCTTCACCCGCTTTGAAACCAGCTTTTTCAATCGCAGTTAAAACCGTCTCAATCGCTTCTTCATTGCTTTTGATATTTGGGGCAAAACCACCTTCATCACCTACATTAGTAGAATACCCTTTCTTTTTCAATACATCTTTCAACGCATGAAATATCTGAACACCCATTCTCAAACCTTCTTTGAAAGATTCCGCACCTACGGGCATAACCATAAACTCTTGGAAATCAATGCTATTATCAGCATGCTCGCCACCATTGAGGATATTCATCAAAGGCACTGGCATAACATGGGCATTTACACCACCCAAATAACGATAAAGCGGTTGGCGGCTTTCCTTAGCAGCTGCTTTGGCAATGGCTAAAGAAACACCTAAAATAGCATTTGCACCTAATTTGCCTTTGTTGGGTGTACCGTCCAAATCAATCATTAATTTATCTAATGACCTTTGCTCGAATACATCATAGCCAATCAGTTCGTTGCAAATAATATCGTTCACATTTGAGACAGCTTTCGTCACTCCTTTACCCAAATAACGGCTTTTATCGCCATCTCTCAACTCTACTGCTTCATGCGTACCAGTTGAAGCACCTGATGGCACAGCAGCTCTGCCGATTGCCCCACCTTCTGTCATTACTTCAACCTCGATTGTCGGGTTGCCACGAGAGTCTAATATTTCCCGCGCTTTTACATCAATGATTTCGCTCATTTCAATTTGCTTTTAATGTAACTATTTTTTAAAATGTTTGATACACATCAAAATTTATAAGTTCTTACCCCCTCAGTCATGCTTTCAGCTTGATAAAGCCAAAGGCATTATATTTTTAATAAAAAATAACTTTTTGGCGGTAAAAAGAGGTTGTTATTTGGATTGGACGGGCAAAGATACATTTTTACAATTAATTGATGGAGAATTGACCCAAAAATTTAAAATCAAAAATAGTTCCTATTCTTTCTGCCCGCTAAATGGCATTTCCTACTTTGATTATGGAAAAATTGGAACTAAACCCAATCAAAATCAAGCCACTCTATGATGCTTATCATACCGTTTTTTTTGGAGAAAGTATAGATTGCACGTGAATTTTCACAAATCCTTTCTTTTAGGATTTTTTTTTAATTATTGTTTAAATTTCATAAAAATGAAAAATATCACATCTCTATTAATTGCATTTTCAGCAACACTTTTTTTTGCGTGTAATGCACCCACCAATGTATCAACTTTACTAAAAGATGATGCACAACGCAAAATGGTCATTAGCGAAATAATGGCAAACAGTGATTACCAAGCACAAATGATGGATTCAATGATGTCAGGTAAAATGATGAAATCGGAAGCCCACATGAAAAAAATGATGAGCGATACAGCCATGCACCATAAAATGATGGATCACATGATGGCTATGATGGAAAAAGACACAACCATGTGTAAAAACATGTGTGATAAAATGATGGGTAGCCCCCAAATGAAGAGCATGATGCAAAAAATGATGCAGCACGATAACAAAGACATGATGAAAGATAAGCATTCGATGATGCAGCACGATGAAAAAAACAAGAAGTAGCTCCCCATTTAATTAAAAGATACCCCTCAGTAACACCAAATACTGAGGGGTATCTTTTTATCTCAAACCTATTTTAAAATCCTAAAATATCGACCAAACCTTTCATGATACAAATTGCCCCAATCGAGGTCAGAACGTACATAGGTATGATAAAAGATTTGTCCTCTTGAAACAAAACAAAATTGATTCCAAAACTAATAGCCATGGACAACACCCCTGCGCCCAACCATTTAGAGCCTCGTTGAAAAAGACGGTTATTTTTCTCTTTTGAAATGCTATCTGTGGTAGAAATAGAAGTATCCGAAGTTGGCTGATTAGCACTTGTCTCTTGCGATGAGTTTTGTAAATTTTCCATTTTCAATGATTAGTTAGTCAAATAAAAATAACACGTAACCAGTGAAATTAAATGTTGAATTGGATACTCTTTTTAAATAAAAACAATAACATCGCAAATTATATAAATTCTGCAATTTGGGCGAATAATAAAATAATAATTTAAATTATTTATCAAAACTGGTTTATTATTCTATCTGTAATCAATATTTTCAACAGGTTAAAATTGAATTATGAGTAAAAAAATACCCCCTCAATATTGATAGCCAATACTGAGGGGGTATTATATTTCTTGAAACCCTAGATATTTTCAAGGAACACGAATTACTCCTATTAATACACGAATTTCACTCATTTACGTGTTGACAAATTCTATTATTTCACAAATAAATTGCCCTAAAGGGCAATTTAAGATACCTAAATCTGTCTGCCGACAGGCAGATTGGTGAAATTCGTGTATTAATTAGAGTAATTCGTGTTCCTAAAATATTATGTAGTGTTTTAAATTATATTTTTTAAAAAATAAAATCTATCTCATTAAGGTCAAATCACCTTCTATGATTTCGATGGCACCGTCCAGATATTCCACTTCAACGAAATAAGGATAAACACCCGGCTGCACCTCTTTTCCGTTCAACTTTCCATCCCAACCAAAGGCAGGATTATCGGTTTTGAAATTTTGGTATATACACATCCGTTCACCCCATCGGTCAAATACTTGGAAGTTTTTAATGTTTTTGACCACTTGACTACCAAATATCATAAATATATCGTTCACCCCATCATTATTCGGTGAAAATGAATTCGGGATGAATACTGGTCTATTTTTATCCAATGAAACGGTGATATTACCCACTGCTTTACAGCCACCAGTATCGATAACTGTGACACTATATGTGGTTCTGCGCACGGGGCGCACCCATTGTTGCAAGCATGACGAGTCTTTTTTACAAAGCGAATCCGAATACGATGACCAAATAACTCTTTTCACATTAGGTGTATTAACGCCCACTGAAAGTAGTATACTATCGCCTAATTTGATGATAGTATCAAGTCCCATCGAAACGCCAATTTGCCTATCTTGAACAATGTTGAAAGATGAATCTGCTACGCATCCGCTGGCATCTTGAACATAAATTTTATAAGCACCCGCATTCAAATTACTGAAAGATTTGCGCTGCGTATATACTTTTCCATCCAATGAAAACAAATATGGCGAAGTACCACCTTTTACATTGCTGATGTTTATTGAGCCATTTTGCTCTCCATAACAAGTAGGTTTTTTAGTAGTAAAATCGATGGCATTAGGTCGCGCTTCATTTCTAATCACTTCAACCGAATCTACTGCTGCACAACCTGTTTTTTCGTTTTTTGCAATAAAATAATACACCCCGGGTTGGTCAACTACCGCATTTATAGTGGTTTCACCCGAAACAATATTGCCGGGGCTCGCAATCCACTCATACACCAATCCGACACCCAAAGTAGAACCTCGAGCACTCAGATTGACGGTTGGATGATAACAATCGATGGTATCAGAGGCAAAAGCATTGGCAATAGGGACATCTACTTCCCTAATGACTCTTATGGAGACCGAATCAGAACATCCGTTTCTATTATCCGTGATGCGCAATTGATAAAGTCCTGAACTGTCTACTTTAGGCTCTAAAGTAGTAGAATCTGCTTTAAAATGACCCCTTTGCGATGATGTCCATTTGAATTGATACCCAGGCCCATTAGATGAAGACAGCGAATTGAGCGTCACTATGGTATCAATACAGTTCAGTTTTTTAGCGGGCTCGATAAATACCGTTGGTAAAACTCTATTTTCTTTAACTTTTATACTATCCGTAGCAATACAACCATTGCTTAATTTGGATACTATCAACTCGTAAGTACCGCCCTCTGCGGCTAAAGTTGTTGGGTTGCCGTCATAAGGAACGCCATTATACAGCCATAAAAATATAATATTGTTATTTGGAAGTGACGATGCTCCGTCCAAAGTAATCGTATCTCTTTTACAAGTTAAACTATCCACAATCGGCTTTATAATAGCCCGTGGGCTCGTGGTATCCACTGAAATAGTTACTGAATCTCTCGCCAAACACCCGTTTGCAGTCGCCGTGATGATATAAATATCGGCTTGACTAACCTCTTGTTGAGGCGCATTGCCACTTAATCTTCCACCTACGCTCGACCATTGGATAGAAACACCATTGGAAACAGGCGTATTTCCGCCAATCGTGATAATCGGATTGAAACAAGTAATTGTTCCATCGGGTCCCGCACTTACGGTTGGTATTGACTGTAAATTAACAGTAACAATTGCCGTATCTGGTACACATTTTGAGCCAGCAGCAGGGTTGATGATATATCTGAATCTATATGTTCTCGCCGCTTGACCGCGCGTACGTAAAGTATTGTTTGTGCTGTTAAAAGCACCACCAGTAGAAGCCGTTGACGAAGTCTCAGTCCAAGTGCCGCCAGCGGATGCCCCCCTCAGTAAAGTATTCAAAATTAAAGTCGTATCGATACCGCTACATATAGTGAGTGCCGTATCAGGGCCCGCAGCCACAGGTTGAAAAATGGTAAAATTGACTGTTTTATTCAAATTAACTGAATCAATACAATTATTGGCATCTCTTATTGAAAACAACCTGAAATTGGTGTTTTTAATGGGACAATAAGTAAGTGATGATGTACCAACTAAGCCCCATGTGGTATCCCGCGATGTTGGGTCTGATAATTTTGCCGTTATCGAAAACGGTGACCTTCCTGTAATTGTAAAACTTAAGGTTGCACAAGAACCTTTACATAAAACAGAATCAGAGACAGCCATAACAGCCGTAGGTTTTCTATTAAAAACTACTTGAACCTGACGTGCTGATGATGAACTGAAACAGGGGTCAGCCAAATCTACTCCCGTTGTCGTTTTATTACCCGCAATAGCTGAAATGTAATAAATTGTACCATAAGTCATGCTGTTTAGAAAGCCAAAAGTCGGAAATCTATTGCGCGCAAGAATGCCCGTTTTAGGGTCACCAGTGTGCAAAACGTATTGTAATGTATCATCGGGCTCTAAACTTGAGCTGCCTAAATAAACCGCTCTCGCAGAATCACCTTCGCATATTGTCAGAGTTGCCGCTTGCATAAAACCAGCATTGGTAGCACAAGTAGTACAAGCTTGAGTACCCTGAACAAGGGTTGAAGCGCAATTTGACCTATCTTTTACTTCGAAACTATAATTACCTGGAGTGAAACCCATGGATTGAAACTGTCCATTAGTCACTGTTCCCGCAATGTTATTGGTACCGCTGTAATATACATTGTAAGGCGTAGTGCCGCCCGAAATGCCAAACCGCACAAATGCTTGATTGCGCGTGGCGTTACAACTATCTTTTATACTGCTATTCACTATCTGTGGAACTGGGGCAAAAGTAATGGCTACTGTATCCGCAACCGTACAAGTAGCTTTTGTTTCAGTCCACGCAAAACGATAAACACCCGCATTATTAACCGTTACAGTCGTGCCTACTTGATTGGAGTTTTGAAAACCGGCTACTCCAGGATTACCTGCCACACTTGACCATGTACCCGTTCCGCCACCACTAATGGCACTCAAAG
>JANMYC010001431.1:0-2082 GCA_031381715.1 Saprospiraceae bacterium | reverse complement strand
ATTTGAGTGTTTGCGGCGGCATCAAATTTATCAGCAATGAGTGAATCCACGGGCAGTAATATATTGACGCCTTTTTCCTTTGCTCTTTCAAGAAGAGTGAGCGCGGTTTCAAGACGGTCATCTTCGCAAAGTGAATTGCCGATAGTGCCACCCATTGCTTTCATAAAAGTGTAAGCCATGCCGCCGCCAATGATGAGGTTATCTACTATTTCAACCAATTTTTCGATGATTAAAATTTTATCACTCACTTTGGCGCCACCGATAATAGCTGTGTAAGGGCGCGCGGGATTGTTTAATACTTTTTCAGCATTGTCTATTTCGGCTTGCATTAAAAAGCCGAAAGTCTTGTGCTCTTTATCAAAAAAGCGCGCCATTGTAGCCGTTGAAGCATGGTCGCGGTGGGCTGTTCCGAAGGCATCATTCACGTATATTTCACCGAGAGAAGCCAGTTTTTGAGCCATTTCGACGTCGCCTTTTTCTTCTCCTTTGTGAAAACGAGTGTTTTCGAGCAATAAAACTTCTCCCGGTTTCAAAGCGGCTGATTTTTGAACGGCTTCTTCGCCAAGGCAATCATTGGCAAATTGAATAGGGCAACCCAATAAATCGCCCAAATGTTTTACCAAATGCTTTAACGTAAAACGATTGACATCCAAAGTGCCATCTTCTTTGAGCTTCTTGAGAGGTCTATCCAAGTGGCTCATCAATATGATAGCACCGCCTTGTTCAAGGATGGTTTTGATGGTGCGCACAGCGGCACGCATACGCGTATCGTCTGTAATTGCGAAAGTTTTTTTATCGAGGGGAACGTTGAAATCCACACGCACGAGGACTTTTTTACCTGAAAAATTTAAATTCATTCTGTTATTTATTTTATGTTTGACAATTTCAAAAGATTATGGTGGTTATATACCACGTTTATGCAACGAGGCAAAAGTACAATTTTTGAAGTTTTTAACGGGTTAGTTTCCTAAAGATTATTAAAAATAAAAGAGGATAAAATACTTTAAAAATAGTAACAAAACTCTATCACATAATTTAAGCACTTTTTTTAAGAGCTTTACTTATGTTTTATTTTAAAAGAGTGTAACTTATTTGTTTTGAATGCTTTTTACATAATTTATTTTAATCAATAAAAGGTGTATTATTTTTTTTAAAATGAAATACATTTTTTTAAAATTTATAAACCTGAGCTAATCAACATAATAATGTAGTTTTTTAATTAAAGAACCAATCGTATAAATCAAAGTTTTTATAGAGGGTTTATAGGATGTCACAAATTGCGTGATTTGGGTGGTTAAGTAATGTCTTGTGGACTTTTATTTGTAACAAACGATACAGAATCGAATCTTACAATTTAAAGTTTATCTTACAAAGGATGATGCAACACTTACATTTTAGAAACCAACTTACAATAATATTGGCTTTTTTGACTGTGCTTAACACTCTAATTGCCCAAGCTCCTAAACGTTCTTGCGCTACAACGGAGGTCTTAGCAGAGCAAGTTAGACAAAATCCTGACCTTCTTGATAATATTCAAGCCATAGAAGAGCATACCCAAAGATTCGCAAGCCATTCTCAATTGCATACGCGTAGCAGTACTATTACCATTCCTGTAGTTATTCATATAGTTTATAGGACATCAAATAATATTGAAAACATCAGTGATAAACAAGTCCTTTCACAAATAGAAGCACTCAATAATGATTATCGTCGCTTGAACAGCGATTACAATAGCACCCCCTCAGTATTTCAGTCAGTTTCAGCGGATTGTGGGATAGAATTTAAATTGGCAAAACGCACGCCCGATGGAAAAGCAACAACGGGTATCGTTCGTTATCCATCAGCACGCCGCACGCCTTGGGGTAAAAATGATGAAGTTAAAATAGCGGATAAAGGTGGTGTCAATCCTTGGGATGCCACAAAATATTTAAATATATATGTTTGTGCAGTGGGTAGCGGTATTTTAGGTTATTCAACGCTGCCTGGTACGGGAACTGCTTTGGATGGTGTTGTGATTGATTATAGATATTTTGGAACTATTGGAAATGTAGTTGCTCCTTTTAATCAAGGTCGTACGGCTAC
>JANMYC010001278.1:0-16824 GCA_031381715.1 Saprospiraceae bacterium | reverse complement strand
GGTGCAAAAGGCGGCGGAGCAGGTGATTTGATTATCATTATCGAAGAAGCACCTCACGAAAGTTTCCAACGCGAAGGAATGAATATTCACCACGAATTGTACATCAACTTTGCTGACGCGGCTTTGGGTACAAGTGTGGAAGTGCCAACACTAGATGGCAGAGTTCGCATTAAAATACCGGCTGGCACTCAAGCGGGGAAAGTCTTCCGCTTAGAAGGCAAAGGACTCCCCTCAGTACAAAGCTATGGTAAAGGTGATGAACTCGTACACGTGAGCATCTGGACGCCTAAAAAGCTTAATGATGATGAACGGATTTTGATGGAACGTCTTCGCTCAATGCCCAACTTCCAACCCAATCCCGATAAAGAGGACAAAGGATTTTTTGATAGATTAAAGGATATGTTTAAATAAAAAACGTGTTCTAAAATAACTATCTGAAAAGTAATATAAAAATCCAAGAGTTCGTTTTAAGTAACTCTTGGATTTTTTTAAATAAAAAATATCATACCGTGAATTCAGTCAAGTACCTTTTTATATCATTTTTATTCCTTAGCCCCTTACTCATTTCATGTGGTAAGGAAAAGGTTATTTTTGAAAAAAAATACAATCTTGAAAAAGGGCAATGGATTTATTCTGATACCCTTAATTTTCAATTTGAAATTAAGGATACAATGGAAATCTATGATATTGTGTTATCAGTAAAGCATACCCCTCAGTATCCGCTACAAAATTTATACACCAATATCTACACAAAGTTCCCTTCAGGCGAGCGCATAAAGCAGCTTTTAAATATTGATTTGGCTGATAATTCGGGCAAATGGAATGGAGAATGCAGTGGCTCTGAATGTAATTTTGAGATACCCATCCAACCCAGTGCTTTTTTCAATGGTATTGGTACGCACACCATTACGCTTGAACAATTTACCAGAAACGAGCCGCTATTGGGCATCAATAGTATCGAATTGAAATTGGTGGATAAAGGGATAAAAAGGGATTTAACGGGTGAAAAACAGCACTCAGCTAAGAAGAAAAAGTAATTTTATTTATTTTAAAAATATGTGATTATGAACTTAGAAGCTAAAATTAATAATGACCTCAAAGAGGCAATGAAAGCAAAGGATGATAAAGCATTGAGGGGCATTCGTGCCATCAAATCTGCTATTTTAATACATAAAACAAGTGGTGCAGGCGTAGAAGTGACATCTGAGGATGAAATTAAAATACTTCAAAAACTCGTCAAGCAAAGAAAAGAGTCATTAACTATTTTCGAACAAAATAATCGTGCTGAACTAGCTCAAACTGAGCGTGAGGAGATAGAAGTGATTGAGCGTTATTTGCCCGCACAATTAAGCGAAGCAGATATTGAAGCCATCGTTAAAGAAATAATTGCTGAAACTGGCGCTACAAGCATGAAAGAAATGGGAAAAGTTGTCGGTGCAGCTAATAAAAAACTGGCGGGTCAAGCAGAAGGTGCTGTTATTTCTGGAATCGTGAAAAGGCTATTGAGTTAAAATGAATAAAATTATCTACAACGTAGAAGATATTGATTTTCAATTCCCTAACGAGCAACCCCTCAGTATTTGGATTGAAAAAACGATTGGACAGGAAAAAAAATTGTTGGGAGCTGTAAGTTATATTTTTTGTAGTGATGATTATCTTCATCAAATGAATATTGAATATCTCAATCATGATACCTTGACGGATGTTATCACTTTCCCTTATAACAATGATCCAATAGAAGGTGATATTTTTATCAGTATCGACCGCGTTAAAGACAATGCCCACGACCTCAATATCCCTTTTGAAAATGAACTTCATCGGGTAATGATTCACGGTATTTTACACCTTTGCGGCTACCGAGACGAGACCGATGAAGAAGAAACTGAGATACGCCAAAAGGAAGATAAATATCTCGCTTTACTTGAAAAGTAAGATTAAAAAAAGTGAAGTAAAAATTAGAAAGCTATGAATGGAATTCCATTCATAGCTTCTCGTTTTTAATCTATCAGCATTATCGCTGCAATCGTTTCAATGCCATCCCAAAGGCAGCCAATCCTAAGGTTTTCATTTTCCCCATGTTGATTATTATCGTAATTCACTACGGGAACTGTCATAGGCGGCGTTTTCAACACTTTTTCAAATAGAAATAAAGGCAAACTACCTCCTGCCGAAGGCATCAAAACAATTGGGTCTTTTGAAGCACCTTGCACTGCTTTTATCACCTGCTGTGAAATAGGCAAATCCATGGAGGTTCTTTGAGCATTGTACCCGCTGCCTACTTTTATGGTGGCGATGTTGGGGTATTTCATGCGTTCTTCGTCCGTGGGTTCTCTATCCAAAACATAGTAATTATGCTTTTTAACATGGTTAATGACTTTTTGCACTTGCCTTTCGGTATCGTTGCCTTTCACAAGGCGTAAATCCAATGTAACAGTTGCCATAGTCGGAATGATATTGCTCGCTAATCGTCCTACATTAGCGCTGACAATACCGTTTATATTCAAGGTAGGTAAAGTCGTAATCAATTCTAAAAATGACTTTCCGCCGCCTTCAGCTTGCGCAAAAGCCAATTCGTTTTGCATAATAGAAGCAGGATCTGGAATGGCATTAAGGGCTTCTCGCTCAGTTTTACTGAGAGGGGTAACATCATCATAAAATCCATCAATCAAAACTTTTCCATCATCGTCTTTCATACTTGCTAAAAGTTTCACAAGCTTCAAAGCAGGATTCGGTGCCCAATTGCCGTAATTTCCACTGTGTAGCGGACGTTTTGCACCGTACACCGTCATATTCATGTTAATATCACCTCTCACACCAAAAGTCACCTGTTTTCTTCCTGACGCTGGTAACGGACCATCAGAGATAATCCAAGCATCAGCGTTTAAGAGCGTTTTATGTTTTTCAAGGATTTCACCTAAGTTAGTTGAGCCTTTTTCCTCCTCTCCTTCAAAAAAGAATTTGATATTGATTTTAGGTTTTAATCCACTTTTAAGAATAGCATCATAGGCATTCAATATTGTAAAAACGCCTGCTTTATCATCAGCACTCGCTCGACCGTACAATCGCCAATTATTACTGGTGGGATCACTCTTTTTTTCAAGTTCGGTAAAAGCATTAAAATCTGTGAAAACGCCACCTTTATCGATAGTATTCGTCACTAATTGAGGTGTAAAAGGAGAAAGCCCTTGCGCCCATTTATCAGGATTGACGGGTTGTCCATCGTAATGCGCATAAAAAGTAAGCGTTTTTGTCGCACCTTTCGTTGAAATTTCACCATAAACGGCAGGGATTGCGCCTTTGGTATCGGCATACAACATCCTCCCTTCTATACCCCGTTTTTTCATCATTTGAATAATAAATTGAGCATTTTGGGTCAATGCTGCCGTATCATTCATGGTGTTTGGAATGGAAAGAAAGTCAATATACTCCTTGAGATAAGAGATATGTTGGGTTTTATGATAATCTCTAATTTTTTGAGTCGTCGCATTTTGAGCATTTAAATAGCTCATAAAAAATAAAATTAGAGAGAGCAAGAGACCTTTTTTCATCATGATTTGGTTTTAATATTTCATTAAAAATCATTTGGTTACTAAAAAAACAAGCCCTAAATAAGTGTTTTTAAAAGATTTCTAATGAAAAATTAGCCGATTATTCTTTTCTCCATGTCGAAAGGATGGATACGCCAACGGGCAGTTTGATAAGCTTTTTAAGAAAAAAATTCTCTGCTTTAAAAATTTGGTAAAATACTTTATTCGTGAAACCATCATTTAAAACACCGAAGTCAGAAGATGCTTCTTCGCTTGTTTTTCTAGAAGGGATTAATTTTGACAATATACGAAATAAGGCAATGGGAAAAAATAGCCAGAAGTTGAAATAGGAATGAAATATATTGGTGTCGGTTTTTCCGAATACCCCCCTCAGTATAGGAGCAGTATAACGCCTAAAATGGTGGTTCACAACGTCGTGCTCTGACCATAAAAACATAAAAGCGGGGACAGTTACGCACATAATACCGCCTTTTTTACACACTCTCCGCATCTCAGATACAGCTAAATGGTCATCCATAACGTGCTCAATGACATCAAAAGCACAGACCAAATCGAATTGCTCATCATCAAACTGTAATTCTAAAATAGAGCCATTGACAATGGGAATATCAAGCGTTTTTTGAACAAAATCAAAGCAATCTTTATCATATTCTACTGAAATGACTTCGCCAAATTGCATCAGCAACTCAGAAGACCGCCCCGTAGCGACACCAATATTAAGGATTTTCAAGTCTTTTCGACCGCTAAACACTTTATCGATATGACCCATTAAAATGTCCGCTCTCGCTCTAAACCACCAGTGGCCGCGCTCGAGATGGTAGTATTCTTTATAGTAGTTTTTATCCATTGATTTACTTTAACCTTAGTTCACAGTTATTTAAGGTTTTTGTTATGATGTGCTATGGCTAAACGAATTTTA
The DNA here is from genome assembly GCA_031381715.1 of Saprospiraceae bacterium. Classification (GTDB taxonomy): domain Bacteria; phylum Bacteroidota; class Bacteroidia; order Chitinophagales; family Saprospiraceae; genus JAAFJT01. The sequence continues at coordinate 12,357 of JANMYC010001278.1, read as the reverse complement.
TCGTAACTGAAAGATTCATCAAAATACTCATAAATCTCTTTCATTTTATACGGTTCTTGAAAGTTTGGTAACTCCGCTGTGATGATTTGCAGTTCTTTAGCTGAAATATATTGATGAATATCAATGTTTTCACCCATTTCAAGCAATTGCGCCAAATGATTGATGACCGTAATGGGAGATAAAAACCGCTTTTCAGCAATTTCTTGAATACTCATACCTTGTTGTAAAAGCTCTAAGGTCTCAGCAGTTGTATGCTTTTTTTCAACTTTTGCAATTGTAGTAGGTAGGCTTTGTGCCAGCGGTTTATCAATAAAATCAGGATTTAGACTGATAAATTCATTGATTTTACTTAAAAAATCCTCCCCGAAGGTTTGCCATTTTTGCTCGCCCACACCCGATATTTTTCTAAAATTTAGCTCATCCTGCGGAACCATTGCCGCCATTTCACTCAAAGTGGAATCCGAAAAAACGAGATAAGGCGGAATCCCCCTCGCCACCGCAATTTCTCGACGCAAATCACGCAACACATCAAATAATTCGTTGCGGGCGCGAAGGCGTGGCGCAGCATCCGTTTTTGATTTTTCTTCGACCACTTTCTTTTTAATAGCCTCTCTTTCCTTGATACTGATGGGTCTTACGAGTTGAACGATTTTATGGCTAAATAAAACATCTCGGCTGGCAGTAGTGAGTTTGAGTTTGTGTTTATCATCGTAAGCAATTTCGAGGAAACCCAACTGAATCATTTGCCAGAGGTAACTTTGCCAATCGGAGTACGGAACATTGCGTCCTACGCCGTAAGTTTTTATTTTATCAAAGCCTTTTTCAATAATCTCGTAGCGTGATGACCCCCTCAGTACATCTATTAAAATACCCATATTGGCTTGCTCTTGAAGGCGGGCTGAGGCTGAAAGTGCCATTTGAGCGTACGTTGTACCGTCAATATACTGAGGGGGTGATTCACAGACATCGCAGTTATCGCATTGCCCTTCATAATTTTCACTGAAATAATTGAGCAATATTTTACGTCGGCATATTTTAGCATCCGCAAACTGGAGCATCCTATCGAGCTTGGCATTTTGCAATTCCTTGTTCACTCCACCCGCATCTTCAAACATATCTCGATAAACCATTACATCCGATGAGCTGTAAAATAAAACAGTCTCAGCAGGCGCTCCATCGCGCCCCGCACGACCTATCTCTTGATAATATGATTCGATATTTTTGGGCAAATTATAATGAATGACCCAACGGACATTGGATTTATCAATGCCCATACCAAACGCTACCGTAGCGCACACCACTTGCATTTTATCATTAATAAAATCCTCTTGCACTTGCGAACGCTCACGAGCGGGAAGCATGGCGTGGTAAGCCGCCGCTTTTATATTATGCGATAATAATTTAACAGCCAGTTCCTCGGTGCTTTTACGGCTGAGGCAATAGATAATACCTACTTGCTTCGGGCGACTTTTAACAAATTCTAAAATCTGCTCGATACGTTTTTGACCCGGGCGGACTTCAAGGCTGAGGTTCGGGCGGTCAAAACTGGATATAAATACTGAGGGGTCATCAAGATTTAGCTGTGAGAGGATATCTTTTCGGGTGAGTTTATCGGCTGTTGCTGTCAAAGCGATAATGGGAATATGCGGAAATTGGCTTTTTAAAAAATTCAATTGAGTGTATTCAGGTCTGAAATCATGTCCCCAAGAGGATATGCAATGTGCTTCGTCAATAGCAAAAAGGCTTATTTTTAATTTTTTTAAAACGGGTAAAAAAGATTGTGAAACCAGTTTTTCGGGAGAGACATATATAAGTTTAAACTTATTTTCAAATATTTGATTTTCAATATCTTGCAAATCAGAGTAGCTTTGCGAAGAGTTCATGTACACTGCTGGAATACCGTTGGTTTTGAGCGCTTCTACTTGGTCTTTCATCAACGAAATCAAAGGCGAGACGACAACAGCAACTCCTTCCATAGTGATGGCAGGAATTTGATAGCAAATACTTTTACCGCCGCCCGTTGGCATCAAAACGAGGCAATCCCTTTTATCGTAAACAGATTGAACTATATCCGCTTGCATGGGGCGAAAAGTATCGTAACCAAAGTATTTTTTTAATGCCGTGTGCGCGCGCTCAAGATTCATAATTACTCATTTGTTCGAGAGTTAAAAATGCAAATTTAGCTTTATCAAACAAAATATTGAAAAAAAACAGGAATTGTTTGATTTTATTATTGAAATAAAACACTGACCCAAACATAAAATACCTGATGAGCAACCCCTAACCCTCGTCATTTGTATTTATTTTATAAAAACCGTATATTTTTTAGTTAAAATCATATCTTTTGAGTTGTTTGGTTGTTATATAATTTCTAACTTTGAGTGTTTGAGATATATCTATAATCTAAATTTTAAATGTAAAAATGTCTTTTCAATCACAGACATATCCTTCGCAAATCTATCGCCATTTCAGAGCCATTGACCGCTCCGAATTTAGGCGGGTCGTGCGTTTTTATGAAAGGAATGAAAAGAGCATTTTGATGTTGGATTTTGAAGAATATTTCGAGTTACTGGTTGCTTACACTCAAGCACTTTTTGAAATTAGCGACTACAACAAGCACCTGTTAATGGCTGATGTAGTGATTCAGACATCTATTTTACAGAATATTTCTCATGTCAATGGTGATGAAATCTATTGTTCCACATTGTTTCAAAAAGCTGCTTCGCATTATAATTTGAGAGAGCTATCAAAGGCAAAGCATATTTTAGGCGAGCTTTTGAAGATAAATCCTCTTGATTCAACAAGTATTCAATTTTTGAATAAAATAATGCGAGAGGACACCCCTTTATATGTTCGACATTCAAGAGCAATATCCATATGTTTATTTCTTACGTCTGCTCTACTAATTTGTGTACAAGTGCTTTTTATCAAAACCTTTTACACCATGTATGACCCGATTATGGAGTTATTGCGCAATAGTATCTTCGGCTTAGGCGTTTCGGTATTGGTAGGTAGCGAAATCACTCATAGACTGCGAGTACAACATTTTGTCAATAAATTTGTGAATGAGAGCAAAGAGAAAAAAGCGTTTACCGATGCATAAAATATAGATACCGTTGCATTAAACGTTTTTGTCGAATCCTTGTCTAAGTTTCAATCTAAATACATACCTTTGTTTAGAAATTTTATCATTCTTTAAAATTAAAAAAAGATGAATCCACTATTTTTATTTCTGGGTCTTGGTGGTCAAGAGATTATCCTCGTCGCTTTCATAGTTTTGCTCCTTTTTGGTGGCAATAAAATACCTGAATTGATGCGCGGTTTAGGAAAAGGCATTCGTGAATTCAATAGTGCACGTGCCAATGTAGAAGATGAAATCCGTAAAGGCATGCACGACGAACCTAAAAAAGTAGATTAATCTCCTTTAACTGTTCTCTTGTCCAATAAAAAAGAGCTTTCATACCACATAAGGTATGAAAGCCCTTTTTATTTATAGCCCTTGTTGTAGATTAGACAGTAATTTCACTTCTTTTTTTCTCCCACTCCCAAGCAGTTCGCATAATATCTTCAATAGAACGCTTAGGTTCCCAGCCTAATTTACTCTTTGCTCGGTCGTTATTGGCATAAATAGCAATCACATCACCTGGGCGACGAGGGCCTATTCTATGGTTGAATTTTATCTCATTTACTTTTTCAAAAGCGTTGACAGCCTCTAGAACTGTTACCCCCTCACCAATTCCGAGGTTAAATAATTCGTAGTTATCGGCGTTTTTACCTTTTAAAACGTATTCCAAAGCCTTTGTGTGGGCATTGGCTAAGTCCATGACGTGAATATAATCTCTGATACATGAGCCATCGCGTGTCGGGTAGTCATCTCCGAATATAACCGTTTCGCCCCGCTTGCCAATCGCTGTTTCAGTGATGACTGGAACCAGATTATTTGCGACATTGCTTGGTGACTCGCCAATAATAGCGCTTTCATGTGCTCCCGCAGGATTAAAATACCTCAACGAAATAGCATTTACAAAAGGACTTGTCAAGGTAAAATCTTTGATAATATCCTCTCCAATTTGCTTTGTACGGGCATAAGGGCTTTCTGCAGTTTGAAAAGGCGTTTCCTCTGTAACAGGCAAAGATTTTGCATTTCCGTAAACTGAACAAGATGATGAGAAAATCAAACTTTTGACGCCAAACTCTTCGATGCATCTGAGAATATTGACTAGACTGTTCAGATTATTGTGATAGTATAAAAGAGGCTTTTCAACCGATTCACCCACAGATTTGGAGGCTGCAAAGTGAATAACACCTTTTATATCTTTATTTTCTATGAAAATTTGACGCGTCTTTTCTAAATCGCACAAATCAACTTCATAATTCTTAATTCTTTTGCCCGTGATTGTCTCAATACTGTCCAATACTGAGGGGTCTGAATTACTTAGATTGTCAACAGAAATAACGTCGAATCCGTTATCTATCAAGTCAATCATCGTGTGGCTACCAATGTATCCGCAGCCACCTGTTACTAACACTTTTCCCATTGTTGAGGTTTTATTTAATGTGTAAATTTTTGATACCTATTTATTTGTACCTTTGCGTTTTCAAGTAGGCGAAAAGAAATTGTCGATAATTTCCGTCGGGCTTAAAATTGTAAAATGCGGAGCAAAGCGGAGAATTTTGCAATTTTGAGAGCCGACTTAAAAAAGAAATTGTCGATAATTTTAGCCCAACTACTAATTTGTAATTAATGCCGTAAAATTATATGAATTTAAACAATTTAGTAAAAGAAGTTATCGAAATTTCTAAAAAAGCAGGAATTGAAATTATAAAAATTTACAATACCCAAAATTTTGAAGTCCAATACAAAAGTGATGATTCTCCCTTGACTTTAGCAGACGAAACATCCAATAATATTATTATTAGTGAATTAGCAAAACTAAGTCCAAAATTTCCAGTCATATCCGAAGAAAGTGTCAATGAAACTTATCCTGAACGCAAAGATTATGAATACTTCTGGCTCGTTGACCCTTTAGACGGTACAAAAGAGTTCGTATCGCGCAATGGCGATTTTGCGGTAAATATAGCACTTGTACATCGAAATTCGCCCATTTTAGGCGTAGTTTATGTGCCTTGTACTGAGGGGGTATTTTATGCCGTTAAAAATGAAGGGGCTTTTAGCATATTGAATGGTGTTACTAAAAAATTAGAATGCACCGAATTCAGAACAACTGATATTAATCTAAGAATACCTATTTCGCGCTCTTATTATAGTGCTGCCACTAAAAAATTCATTGAAGATAATTTTAAAGAGCCCATTTTAATAGAAAGAGGAAGTGCCTTAAAATTTATGAACATCGCCGAAGGCACTGCCGAAATTTATCCTCGAATCGGGACTACCATGGAATGGGATACTGCCGCACCTCAAATAATAGTAGAAGAAGCGGGCGGTTCCATATTACATCTTGAAACGCGCCAACCATTGATTTATAATAAAGAAGATTTAAGAAACCCAGATTTTGTGGCCATGGGTAAGCTGCAATCGAACGAATAATGAATCGAGAATTCCTAATCAATATCCTATTTTTAGTCACGATTAATCTTCTTATCAAACCGCTTTTTATTTTCGGTATTGATAGGAATGTTCAAAATTTAGTAGGAGAAAAGGCTTACGGGGTTTATTTTTCACTCATGAGCTTCACGATTATGTTCCAAATAATCAATGATTTAGGGATTCAGAATTTTAATAGCCGTGAAATTTCCCAAAATCAGCAACTCCTCGATAAATATTTTTCTAATATCATCGTCCTAAAAATCTGTTTAGGGCTTATCTATATCGTCAGTATTGCGCTTATGGCGGTGATATTTCAGTACGATATAAGCCTTTTTCCGCTCATTTTTTCATTAGCCATCAATCAGATTCTCTTTTCATTACTCGGCTATTTGCGGAGCAATGTGGCAGGATTGGGCTATTATCGAACTAATAGCATTTTGACAATTTTGGACAAATTAATGATGATATTGGTGTGTTCTATATTACTTTGGGTAGAGCCTTTTAGGTCCAATTTTAATATAGAATGGTTTGTGCACGCTCAAAATTTGACGCTATTCGTAACGTGTTGTATCGCCTTTTTTACCGTTTATAAAAAGGTAAAACTATTTAAAATTCGATTTCATAAGCCATTTTTACTTTCTATACTGAGGGGGTCGCTGCCTTATGCTTTAGCTATTTTTTTAATGACCATTTACACGCGCACGGACGTGGTTATGCTCGAACGCCTTTTGCCCGATGGCGACCGTCAAGCAGGGATTTACGCTTCAGCTTATCGCTTATTGGATGCGGTAAATATGCTTGGTTTTTTGTTTGCAGGGCTTTTATTGCCCATGTTCTCAAGGATATTGAAATCAGGCGAGTCTATTTCACCCCTTTTACGATTCAGTTTTCAAATCATTATGGTAGCAGCATTAACTTTAGCAGTGGGTGTTTGGTTTCATCGAACGGAAATCATGCATGTACTTTACCACGAAGCGACTGATTTTTCAGGCGAGGTTTTGGGGTATTTGATGTTTTCGTTTGTGGCTATCAGCGGTACGTATATTTATAGTACCTTATTGGGTGCAAATGGTAGCGTGAGTAAAATGAACGGCGTTTTTATTGCCGCAATATTCATCAATATTCTCTTGAATTTTATTTTGATTCCTTCTCAAAAAGCTTTGGGTGCAGCTTTATCCACATTGATAACGCAGTTTTTCGTCTTATTTGGTGTCATATTATTGGCTAAAAAGCAGCTTTTACTGAGGGGGGACGTCGCTTGGATTTCAAAATTAATCAGTTTCGTTGTTTCAGCTTTTTTGATTAATTTTATAATAAAATCAAGCAATTTTACACCCAATTGGGTGTTTCAATTGAGTATTTCAATGTTTTTATGCCTTGTTGCAGCCTTGGCGTTGGGGTTTTTGAATTATAAAAAAGTTGAAAATTTATTAAAAACAAATTAAATGCTATTTCATAAAAACAAAGTTATCGGAGTCTAATCCCTTTTCAATAAAATAGCTGTTTATGTCTTTTAAAATGTCCAGATCTCCATCATTTTTAATAAAATAGGCATTATAGCCCATCTCTTTCAGCATATCAAATGCCTTAAAATGCCCTTCATTTTTAGTTTTATCGGTTAAAAACTCCATAATTATTGTAGGGTTTTGAATCCCTAACAACGTTCTGCCGCCCCCGATTACTTGCGCTTCTGCCCCCTCAGTATCAATCTTTACCAAAGGATTTTTAATATTAAATTCTTTAACGACGCTATCTAAGGTACGCCCCTTGACAATGTTTTTTTCAGGCTTAAATTTTTGAAACCATTTTTCATTTTCAAATTGCTCGACATGGAGCGTATTATATTCAGAATACAAAACAGGAAATTCGTAAAAAGTCAAATCCATCTCTTCGTCCGTCAAAGCATTATGAAAAACCTGAATATTTTTTCGGTTTTTTAAATTCTGTTTCAATAAATCAAATGTGCCTTTAGCGGCTTCAAAAGTATAAATTCTACCATTGGGACTTATTTGTTCGATAATACAAGAGACTAAAAGCGAAAAATAGCCTACGTGCGCTCCAATATCAATAAATGTGGCAGGCTGCCCTTTTTTGTAAAATTGAATTAAAAAATGAGCCAGTCGGATTTCAGAATCGTGGGTTTTGCCGCCCGTTAAGTAAATATCCATGCCCGAAGGGAGCAAAATACTGAGGGGGTGCCCCATGAAGGTATCCGCTTGCCGCAAAGTTCCTTTTTTAGAAAGTGGAAAAAAGACCGTTCTGAAAAATTGCGCCGATATGTACCGAAAGGGGTTATGCATCAAGCGTTGCATTTTATTGGCTTGCGCGAGTTGCTTTACTTTTTCTAAACTGTCTTCTAATTTTTTGAAATTTACCACCCCTCAGTATTTTATGTAAAAATGAAAAACATACTCCCAAAAGAGTTCGTATGTAGTTGAGTTAAAAAGCATAAGTAGCCCGACAGAAATTGGCGGTTATTTTTAAACGCCCACTTATCGTAACGCAAAATAACGGAAACTTAAAGAGCGTTTTCAATACTTAGACTTAATTTTTTAACTTTGCGGCTCAAATTTTAAGAATGGAAAACAGAGACAACCTTTTAGGCGTAATTGCAACTATATTTAAGTGGAAAAAGCAGATTTTGACAATCGTTTTGATAGCAACATTGGGTACAGCGTTGATTTCATTTTTAGTCCTTAAAAACTATTTTCAATCTACCACAACTTTTTATGTAGCCAGTCCCGATATTTTTAAGCCCGAGCAAATGTTTGGTAACTCTACCAAAGATATGGACTTTTATGGTACAGCGAATGACCTCGATAGAGTGATGACCATTGCTGAATCGGGCGAGCTATATGATTTCCTCATTAAAAAATTTGACCTCAATAGACATTACGATATCGATACCACGGATGAAAAAGCCCCTTTCAAAGTGCGTGAAAAGTTGGAAAAGCTTTATAATGTTAAAAAAACGAAGTTTGATGCCATTGAACTCTCGGTAGAGGATACTGACCGCAAATTAGCTACAGAAATGGCGAACGCTGCCCGTGAAAAAGTGGATGAAATATCTCAAAGGCTCATTCGACAAAGCCAAGAGAACTTAATGAAGGCTTATGAGCAGAGTTCCATTGAAAAAGAAAAGGTTTTGGCAGGAATCGGCGATACTTTGCAGAAGCTGCGTCAAAATTTCGGGGTAATTGACCCTGAAAAGCAAACCGAAGCCGTTACTAAAACAGCGGTAGAATCTGAAGCCAATTATGCCCGCTCTAAAGCTAAATTTGAGTCTTTAAGAAAAATGCCCAACGTTTCGCAGGATACACTTTCGCAATTAGAATCATCCGTGAAAGGATATGAAGAGGAAATGAAGTCGAATAATAATATGTTGAAGAAATATAATCAGGGCTTTAATAGTGTTTCGGCACTGAAGGAGTTTTATGAAAGAGAGCGTGACCAAATTGGAAGAGACAGACAGCGTGCACTACAACTTCGGATAGCTTATAATACTAAAATATCAGCGCTTATCATTGTAGAAAATGCAAAAGTGCCTATCGTAAAATCTCGACCTAAAAGAACGGTTATAATATTAAGTGCGGCATTGATAGCACTCATTTTTAGTGTATTAGCGGTTTTACTTATCGATAATTATAAGGACGTGAATTGGAATGAGCTAACCCACCCTACAAAGTAATTTCCATTGAATACAATCAATAATATTCTTCGCACACCATCAAAAGCTATTTTATTAGTTTTTGCGGTGATAATTATCGCAGGTTGTTGGCTGAGTGCCGCTTTCGATAGTTTTTATCCTTTGGCGTTGCCTGCTTTTGGGCTAATGATATATTTAACTATTATTGATTTTAAAAGTATTTTCTTCCTTTTATTGGCGTGTATTCCCATTTCAGCCGAATTTGAATTTCCTAACGGATTCAGCACGGATTTACCTACCGAACCCCTTACCATTGGGTTAATGATTGCTTATTGGCTTTATGCACTTAAAAACGGTATCATACTGAGGGCTCGACCTAAAGCCAGGGGAGGAGGGACTTTTTTCAGACACCCGATTACATTATTGATATTACTGCACCTGAGTTGGATTTTTATAACTATGATTAACTCGGAGAACTTTGTCTTTTCTTTAAAATATTTTTTAGCAAAGGTTTGGTATATCACCACGTTTTATTTTTTAGCGGCATGGGTACTCCAGAGTAAAAAAGATTATGAACGTTTCTTTTGGGTTATATTCATTCCACTTTGTTTTGCAGTAATTGTTACCTTAATACGCCATTCTGCTTACGATTTTTCATTCAAAGACGTGAATAAAGTCATGTATCCCATGTTTCGCAACCATGTGAGTTATGGTTGTATCATGGCAGTCTTTTTACCTTTCATTGTTTTAGGGCGCAGTTGGCAGGCGCGTTTTAGCTTTAAATGGTGGTTGCTATCGGGAGCCATCGTTCTATTTTTAATGAGCATTCAATACTCTTACACACGGGCGGCTTACGCGGCAATATTGGGTGCCGCTGGTTATTATTTTATTGTAAAATATAAGTTAACTAAAGTAGTAGTCGGTTTTACAATAATTGGGATTTTGGGTTTCACGGCTTATATCGTCAATGATAATAAATATCTGGATTATGCCCCTAAATTTGAAAAAGCCATTACTCACGAAAGTTTTGATAATCTTTTAGATGCTACAGCAAAAGGAGAAGATATATCCACTATGGAGCGCGTGTACAGGTGGGTAGCAGGATTTAGGATGGTTGCAGAGAAGCCTTTTATGGGATATGGACCTAATAATTTTTTTAATTTTTATAAAAGTTACACCGTAACCAATTTCAAAACCTATGTAAGTGATAATAAAGAAGGCTCTACGGTGCATTGCTACTATTTACTGACGGCTATTGAACAAGGTATTCCGGGCACTATTATTTTTTTCATGCTTATTTTCTATGCTTTATTGAAAGGGGAGCAAGTATATCACCGTACTGAGGGGTTTATGAAATCTTTCGTGATCACTACACTTTTAAGCTTTGTCACTCTTTTAATATTAATCATCATAAATGATTTGATTGAGACTGATAAATTTGGCTCTTTCTTCTTTATGAGTCTCGCCATTATCGCTAATCTGGATTTAGCATTGCCAAATGTTAAAAAAAGGGATATGGAATCATAAAAAGATATCTTTTGCGTTTTTTAAAGATAAATTTTATTTGCTAAAATCCATATAAATATTTATATTTGTTTAAAAACCTGATAATCACATCTTTAAACATAGAATTCGGTTTTTTACAAAAAATAGCTCATTATGGGTATAATAAGTGGTTCAAATATTGTTTTATAGATTTTAACGAAAAAAACAATCACCAATGAACAAAAGCCCAAAGCAGTCCATCAGACTTTTCTTCTATATTTTTCTATTCATAGCTTGCAATAATGGCTTACTCGCTCAATATACTGAGGGGGGGCAAGAGAATATTGTCCCGAACCCAGGTTTCGAGGAGTTCGATGGTTTCCCCATTGGCTGGTATTATAAAGGTACTGATTTTGATGATGTAGTCAAATATTGGTCTTCGCCAACGATTGCTTCACCTGATGCTTATGGTGCACGTGTGCGCGTCCCTGCAACTTGGGCTGAAAAAGGGTTTGGTAAGCAAAGTGCTCATAACGGACAAGCAATGGCAGGCATTACGGTTTATGGCTGCGGCTCTGGCAAACCGCATTGTAGAGAATACATCCAAATCCAAATGAAAGAACCTTTGGTAATTGGTCAATCTTACATAGTTGAATTTTGGGTGACTCATTTGGCAGGTTCATTAAAGGTGAATAATATAGGCGCTTATTTTTCTGAAAAGCAGCTAAAAGTAAAGACAGATAATTATTTAAATGAAACCCCGCAAGTAAAGTCAGAAGCTGTTTTGACTGCTGACGGTGGCACGTGGACAAAATTTTCCGCAAAGTTCGTAGCCCAAACCGAAGCTGAATGGATGATTATTGGTAATTTTAATGATGATAAACAGACAACTGCAATCAACCCCTCAGTATCTAATAGTTTGACATTTGCCTATTATTATATTGATGATGTTTCCGTTAAAAAATCAGAACCACTCTTACCGATTCCTGTAAAGGAGGATGACTTGACTCGAATGTCATTTACAGAAGGTAAAATAGTTCAATTAAAAAATATCTTTTTTGATAGCGACCGCTCTGAGTTACTGCCTCGTTCGAATGTGGAATTGGATAAATTGGTTCAAATTTTACGTGAAAACCCTAAAATGGAAGTAGAAATAATTGGTCATACTGACAATTCAGGGGATTTCAATTATAATATGACCTTGAGCCGCAGGCGTGCTACTCAAGTGATGGAGTACCTTATTAGAAACGGTATCGAATCCAAACGTTTGCAAGCCAACGGATTTGGCTCTACTCAACCTCTTGCATCAAACGATGTAGAAGAAACGCGACAATTGAATAGAAGGGTCGAGTTCCGCGTTTTAAAAAAATAAGCATTCATGCGAATAATGGGTTAGTATTAAAACTGCCGTCATCTAAAATAGATGACGGCAGTTTTACGTTGGTAATGTCACCAAATAATTAATTTCGATATTAGCTATCCACTAATAAAAATTTGGTGTTGGTATCCTATTTGCAAGAAACAGGAGGGAATCAGGTTTTATTAAAAGCACATTAAAATCAATTTTATAAAACATTGATTATCAGCATATTGCAATTAAGTTAATTTAAATTATAATGTTTAATTAATTTAAAATCATTTTTTTAAATAATTATAATATTATTATAATAATAAATTT
>JANMYC010001269.1:0-13770 GCA_031381715.1 Saprospiraceae bacterium | reverse complement strand
CACCATCACGCTCAATAACTAAAAAAGTAGAATTGGTAATGGCTGTAATTTCACTACAGGCTTGTAAACTGGATTTATCCATCAGGTAAACGAATTGTTTTGTTGCTCCTGTTGCAATGTCAAAAGTCAAAATACGAATAGCCAACGACCCCGTTATAGCCGTTGATGATGGGTTGTAAAGTGGAAATTGCATCATGCCCACCAACGTTTTACCATCAGGCGTGATGGCTAAACCTTCCATACCACGATTTGCACGGCGGCGCGCAAAAACCAAAGGCAGTTTACGTGCGCCCGGAGAGAAAGGATTAATGCGTTCAATTGTCTTGCCAGTGGCATCGAAATGTACGAGATGTGGGCCATACTCATCGCTCACCCAAAAAGTACCATCGGGTGCTAAGACCAAACCTTCGGGATCTAAACCATCGGCACTTGGTGCAAGGGCTGCACCCGTTGTGCTGATAGCCGTTTCGCCAGTACCGCCTTGTCCTTGTGGATTGGGTAAACCCGTTAATTTTACACCCGCTTCATTTTTAAGATCTATGGTTGATTCTAAAACCAATGCTTTGTCTTTAAGGCGAAATTTGCCAATTTGAGGAGCGAAATCAGGTTTTGCAAAGACTTTTTGGTTCGTAACTGTACCGTCGATATTAGGCCCTCTGTCCGTAAGCATATAAAAAACGGCTGAGTCTTTAGGGTCTTGTACCATCGCAGAACCAAATCCACCGTTATACACTTTCACTCCATTTACATCAGCCAAAACAATTGAACTACTCACTTCTGCTACATCAGGATAGACAATAGGTGCAGTGGCAGTTGGTTCAGAATCTTTTTTACAAGCATTAATAATTGCAAGAGCTGCAATCATTAATAAAAAAGGCTTTTTAATGGTCATAATTAGTAAGATTTTTACAGATTAAAAAATAGTTTTCAATCCGCAAACATCGATACAAGATGTAACTTAATCGTAAAGCCAATCTTATCATATTATTAAGTATTGCTATTAAATTTTAGTGAAAATACTGAGGGGTACTTCTGCAACAGCAAAGCACCCCTCAGTATTTTCAGATAATATAAAACCTTAATACCCCGGATTTTGCGGAAAATTTGTAGGATTATTCATAATATCAATCTCCTGTTGCGGGATTGGATACAAGAAACGGAACGGCGCAATTGTCTGTTTTTTACTCGAAGCGGCAATGGCTTCAATCGCTGTTCCTGTCCGCACCATATCAAACCAACGGTCACATTCAAAAGGGAATTCCAAGCGGCGTTGCTTGTATATTTCTGTTCTGAAAGCCCCTTGCGTTGCCAAATCAGTACCCGTTAATTCAGCCAAACCCGCCCTTTTTCGAATGGCGTTGAGGTGTGCAAATGCTGTTCCTGCTGCCGTGCTGTTGTTGTAACCAAGTTCATTCATGGTTTCAGCTTGCAACAATAAAACATCGGCATAACGCAAAACAGGAAAATCATTGCCCGCATTGTTATTGACGGGCGTGTCATGAAATTTGCGCGGTAAAATATTGGAATTGCCCGTTGGTTTGGCAAATTCAATCTGTGTTCTACGGGTATCAACAGCATCATAAGCTTTGAAAAGCGTAGAGTCAAGTCCAATAATCTGCGTATTGGCGTACCAATAACCGTGATCCTGACCAGAAAGACCTTTGGCAAAACGGATTGCAAAAAGGATTTCAGCGTGGTATTTTATCGTGGGACTGAAAGTTTCCGCAATGTTTGGCAACAAAGAGAATTTCTTTCCATTAATCACTTCATCTAAAACCGTTTTGGCATTGGTAAATTTCTTTTGATAAACATACACCTTACCCAATAAGCCTTGTGCCGCACCTTTTGTAACCCGGCCCAAATCAACCGCAGGGTATGTTTCAGGCAAATTAGCGGCAGCAAAAGTCAAATCGGCTTCAATTTGTGCATAAATGGCGGTTGTTGCGTCCCTTTTCAAGCCAGAAGCACCCGTCGGGTCAATGGATTTAACGACCAAAGGCACATTGCCCCATAAACGAACCAAGTTAAAATAACTCAATGCGCGAATGAATGATGCTTCGCCTTTGATGCGGTTTTTCAAAGTATTGTCCATTTTAATGGGTTCAACCGATTCCAAAACCGTGTTGCATCTGAAAACCGTGCTGTAAAGTGATGTCCAAGAATTGTACAAATTTGTATTACCCGGAGAATCAGAAAAACGGTTAATTTGGTAGTTCTGACCCGCACCCGATGAAGGGTCTTGGTCGAGATAATTGTCCGCTCTTGCTTCCATCAAGATTTGGAAAGTGCTGCTGTATTGACTACCAACTGCCAATGATTTGTAACAACCATTAACCGCAGTTATGGCATCACCTGACGTTTTGAAAAACGTTTCGGGTGCAATAGTGGATTGTGGATTGAGTTCCAAAAAATCCTTGTTACATGATGTGCAAGCAAGAAGGCAAATGCACAAAATTGATACTATATTTTTCATTTTAAATCTATCTTTTAAATTAAATTGATAAAAAAATGGGCTTTTTACTGAGGGGGTGAAAAGCTGACGCACGTTTTTAACACACGTTAGGGAAACTTTTAAAAGTTCCCCTAACGTTGTTTTGGACGTTATTTTAATTAAAAACCGAAATTCAAACCAAATGTATAAGTCCGTGGCAATGGATAAGAACCATAGTCCTCACCTGCAGCCAATGAATTATCTGGACGGTTGTTGATTTCTGGATTATAAAAAGGATAAGTCGTAAACGTATGTAAATTTTGAACACTAAAATACACGCGTGCCGATGAAATTTTTGCTTTTGACAACAAACCAGAAGGCAAATTATACCCCAAACCGATGTTTCTGATACGGATGTATGAACCATCTTCGATGTGCCAGCTTGATGTGATACCGTTACCGCCCGTTGCCAAACGATTAGGGCGATTTGTCATGCCATCACCAATGCTATCAGGTGACACAAAATAATTGGTTGAACTTTCAAGGCTGTTAAAATTGCCCTCGTTGTTGGCTATGTAACGTTTCAACAAAGCCATAATCTTCGCCCCTTGGCTGCCTTGAACCGCAAAACTCAAATCAAAATCTTTGTAACGGATAGTATTGCTAAAACCGAAGATGTATTTAGGTTGGTAGCTGCCCAAGTTTTTACGGTCACTCGCATCTATTTTACCGTCCTTATTAACGTCCTCAAATTTGAAATCACCGACTTTGGTTGTGTTGGTTGTTTTAGCTGAATTCGCCAAATCTTCCGCATTTCTATACACACCAATTTGATTATAAACATAATAAGAAGAAATGGTCGAACCAATTTCAGTAATAAAATACGTATTACCCGTACCACCCGTTTGGATAATTGGCGCACCTGATGGTCCTAATTTAGTGACTTTATTCTTGTTTTGTGAAAAATTCACATTGCCTTCTATACCCCAACCACTGTTCCATCTTTTATTGTAACCAATTGTTGCTTCAATACCTTGATTGTTCATTTCTCCAATATTTTGAAGATAGGTATTGAAACCAGAACCACTTGCAACGGGTAAATTGAGCAATAATTTACTTGTATTTGAATTGTAATAATCCAAAGTCAAGTTCAAAGCATTGTCAAAAAAACCGATTTCAAGACCTGCGTCAGCACTCGCTGTGTTTTCCCAAGAAAGGTCAGGATTGGCGGGTGATGTAATTGAAATACCGTTTACCAAAGCCGAATTTCCGAGAATATAATTACTGTTGTTATTGCTCAATTGCGCCAAAGCACCGTAGTTAGGAATTTGGAAATTACCCGTCAAACCATAACTTGCTCTCACTTTTAAGTTACTGATGCCTTTTATTTTTTCAAAGAATTTTTCATTTGACACAATCCAGCCCGCCGAAAGCGAGGGGAAAGTACCCCATCTGTTGTTTTTACCAAAACGTGATGAACCGTCACGGCGGATAGAAGCGGACAAAATGTATTTACCATCGTAACTATATTGCGCTCTCGCCAACAAAGACAACAAACTCCATTCTTGAACCGTCGAATTGCCCGAAGCAATTTGCCCTGCGTTGAGTGTCGAAACGGCATCCGTTGGGAAATTGGTAGAAGACAATGTGTTGCGATCTTGGACTTCTTTTTGTGCGCTATAACCCGCAACTGCGTTGATTTTATGCGCGCCAAAGTTTTTAGAATACGTCAAAGTATTTTCTGCCAACCAGTTGGTATAAAGATTGGTGTTTGAAAAACCTTGAGATACTGAGGGGCCTACCACCGCTGATGTCGGCAAGTTGGAAGGGCGGTAATAATCACGGCGAAAGTTATTAATGTCCGTTGCCAAAGACAAACGGTAACTTAAACCATCAAAAAGCTCATATTCTGCATACGTATTTGCCAATAAACGGATGTTTTTGATTCTGTCTTTTGTCAAATTAGCTACAGCAACTGGGTTCAATTGATTTGTTTGACCGTATCCCCACGTATTTACAGAGTCGGCGTAGCTACCATCTGGATTGTAAACAGGGAAAATGGGTGCGTTACCCAAAGCAATCGCAATCAAGCCCGAGTTAGGTGCAAACCAAGGACCTTCGGCGTTGGCAACGGCATTGTCTGAATAACTTGGATTCATATTCGCGCCGAAACGGAACTTATTGTATTTGGCATCTACTCTAAAACGGGTTGTGTAACGTTTAAGATTGTTGTTGATGACAATACCATCTTGATTAAAATAATTGCCCGAAAATAAAAATGTCAAATTTTCATTGCCACCACTGACTGTAACGGTGTGATTTTGCATGGGAGCTTGTCTGAAAATCTCTTTTTGCCAATTCGTATTCGTCAAACCCTGTTGACCTGCCAAATATGGGAGAATTTGTGGTGGAATGTGCGTGGCAGGATTATTACCCCGCACCGAGTTCGGGTCAGTCGCTTTACCATTCGTCGGATTGACATCAAAATAAGCGTTGTTATGACCGTCGTACACCAATTTAGAGTATTGATAAGCGTCCAAAACATCCACATATCTGTCCACCTCTTGCACGCCGTAGCTGCCATCGTAATTGACACTGATGCGCCCCGCTTTACCTTTTTTAGTTGTAATTAAAATAACACCCGTAGAACCCCGCGAACCATAAATCGCCGTTGAAGCCGCATCTTTCAACACGTCAATGCTTTCAATATCATTCGGATTGATGCTTGCCAATGGATTAAAAGGTTGTTCATAAGAGTTGACACCGCCCGCCGCACTGCGCGTATCGTTTGAAACGGGAATACCATCAATAACGAAAAGTGGATTGTTGCCAGCACTGATGGAACTAATACCTCTAATCCGAATTGACACGTTACCACCCGGTGCGCCTGATGTTTGTAGCACTTGCACGCCCGCCATTTTACCAACTAAGGCTTGGTCAAATGAGGTGACGGATTGTTCTCTAATGTCTTTTGTTGTAACAGAAGCAACTGAACCCGTTATTTCCCGCTTGCTTTTAGTACCGTACCCCACCACAACTACACTGTTAAGATTGGTTGTTGATGGTTTTAAAGTAACCTTTACTGAGGGGATCTCTCCTTTTTTGAGTGTGTAGTTAAGCATTTGCTCTTCATAACCGACATAGCTAAAAATCAAAACATTGTTTTGACCTTCCGTTAATGCAATACTGAAATTGCCGTCATCGTCCGAAATAGTTCCTTTATCGGTATCTTTTATTTTAATGGAGACACCAATAAGTGATTCGCCCGTCTCAGAACTTACTTTGCCCGTCAAGTTTTGGGCAAGTAGCGATTGAGTCGCCATGAAGCACAAAAACATAAAGCAGACTAAGCCTTTATGTTTTGCCACAAATAGATAAATTTTGTCAAGTGATAAGGTCATTTTTGAAATTTTGAGTAAAAATTGAATAAGAGTTTTAATAATCCAGAATATTATTTGTTTTAAGTCCTCATGCTGTAAAAGTCATTTATGGATGTGACGCTAACATTAATGACCTGTTAAGTTTGTGTAAATTCAGACAAAGGGCATTGTTAAGCCTTCCAATACTGAGGGGGTATTAAAAAAGCGTGATACAGTTTAGAACTGCACCACGCTTTTTGTAGGTAATTAAATGCTGGTAACTCCGGAAATCTCGTTTTGGGGCGACCTGTCTGCCGTCAGGTAGGTTAAAATCACCCGCTATTGAAAACCCGATTAGATTTTGACAAAAAACTAACGATTAAAATCGTTAGTTTTGAATTGTGAGCTATATAAAATCATTAATGAGCGATTTTATCGACTCAAGTATTTTAATTAAAAATTGTACCGTGCACCCAGTTGAATGCGCCACGGCGTACCGCCAACGGGGTCAACGCCCGTGTTAGAATTGAGCGTGTATTTATACTCATTTTTCGCTTTATCAAATCCCGAAATATTCAAAAGACGAGACTCACGACCCAAGTTCGTATTGCGTCCTTGATTTCTATCGAAAAGGTTAATGAGATTGAATAAATCCGCACTGAACTCCAAAGACTGTTTCCCAAAAGTTTTGATGCTTTTTGTTAAACGCAAATCAACTGTGTAGAAAAACGGATTTTTCCCTTCGTTGCGGGGTGCTATTTTACCAACATTATCGGTATAATAATCCTTAGCCGCTTGCGCTACGAGTGGATTATCTAACCAGCTTTTGATAGCTGTAGCCAAAGCGGGGTCTGTTTTAGGGTCATTAGGGTCGAACAAAAAGGCTAAGTCATTTTGCTCATTAAAATCACCGTTCAAACTTGTACCTGCTCTGAAAGCATGAAACGAGAACGGATAACCACCTTGACCGTTGAATGTTGCTCCCAATTGGAAACCAGCAATAACTGGCGTTGCACCGCTTATAAGCACTTTATCACTAAATTGGCTATCCGAAAATCCGTAATTCAAAGCCCTTGGGTCATCTTTTACGGGTAAAAAAGTTGAGGTATTTGCCACGCAACAGTTGTAAGAAGAATTATCCTTGGTAAAATTTTTGGTATAACTGGCAGACACATAACCACCGTTGCCAATGCGCCATTCAGCGTCCGCCACAAATGTTAATTGGTCTAAAATACCGTCGGGATTTAACTCCAAAACGCGACCCAAACCAGCATCTTTTCGGCTGTCTTGCCAATTTAAGACGCCATTTGTACCTATTTTATCGGCAGGAACAAATACGCCTCTGTTATCTTCATTCGCCAAACGGAAGTACGGCTGATCCACCAAATTGCGCTCTTGATACACATAATTATCAACGGTATGCGCCAATAAAACATTCACCCCCACGCGCAATTTGTCATTCAACAATAAACGGTTGTAGCTGGCATTACCTTTCCACGTAAAAGGAATTTCAAAAGTTTCACCCATTGCATTGATGGTAGAAACATAAGGCTGACCCTGCGGTACGCCCGGTGCCTTAGACGGGTCATTGCGATAAGCTTTAAAATCAGGAAAAGGCACATTCGTCGAAACATCAATGGAAGCCACCTTATTGCCATCAAAAAGTAGATTATTGGCTAAATTATAATACATCGCCATATTAGAAAATCCGCCGCCACCAATTCTGAAAATATCTTTATTCTTACCACCGACATTCCACGTCAATTGGAATCGAGGCTGGATATTATCAAAATCCACGGGTGCCGTATTCGTGAATATTTTAAGGCTTTCCGCCGCTTTGGTATTCGGTGCAGGTTTTGTCAAAAACGCTGTACCATCCCAACGCAAGCCAAACATTGCATCCACATTTTTTCTTACCTTAAAATCTACTTGACCAAAGAGAGATGCATCAATTACATTATAACGTACCCACGGCTCACCTTGTCCGAGATACACTTCACGCACATAACGAGAAGGCTTTTGCGCCTCGAAATCTTGCAATGAATTAAAGAAAAAACGTCCATTCAACTCGGACGTGAACACATCTTCAAGTCGCGTGATAAAATTATCAGTACCCAAAGTAATATCATATTTACCCTTTGTGATGTACAAAGTATTCACCAAATGAAGTTGCTTGTACTTTGTTTTTTCGGGCGTAAAACGTTGTCCACCGATTTGTACCGTTCTGGTAGAAACCGCGTTTGGATTCGTTGGCGTAGGTATCGGAGAGCGCACATTCACAATGGCACGGGGAATATTCGCCGCGGGCAGTTCATCGCTTGGCACTTGTTCGGTGTATTCGTTTTGAAATTGTACTTTCAATTCATTCAAAATAGACGCACCCAAATTAGAACGCAAAGACACCAAACCCGTGTAAGAATTTGATTTTTGCTTATTCCAAACCTCGCGCAAGTTAATATTTGAGTTATCATTCGAGTTCAATGGATTATCCCATGTCGTGATATTATTTCTAAAAGTTAACTTGTGCTTGGCATTTATGGTGTAATCAAAACGGGCAAAAATGACATTTGAAGTAGTTTTACGTTCAAAAATGCCCACTTGCTGACCCGTCCCAACGCCATATATTCGACGAGCAATATCAATAAACTTATTTAAAGTATCTTTTCGGATACCAACCCGTATTTCGTCATCCGCACTTTGAATATCTGAATTATTGACAGGCTCTTTGGCATCTTGACGGTCAAATGCAACAAAATAGTGCAATTTATCCTTAATAATGGGACCACCTAAGCTAAAACCCCATTGGCTGTTTGTGAAATCTTGCACCCGTGACTGACCTCTAATGTCGTATTTGCTCGCCAGCCAATCCGCACGATTATAAAAAAACGCCGTGCCTTTTACTTCATTTGTACCACTTTTGGTAACCGCATTCACCGCGCCACCACCTTGGCGACCTTGCGTAACCGCATAATCATTCGTGCTAATTTCAAATTCACGAATCGCCTCTTGCGAAATTTGTTGCGGACCACCACCGCTTGCACCCGCCCAAAGAGGACTTCTAAAATTACCCCCGTCAATTGTGATATTGGTTGAGCCTGAACGATGTCCGCCCAAATTCGCCGCACCATTTCCCTGCAACGGTGAAAGTGCCACCAAACCACTAAAGTTTCTGCCTTCCAATGGCAACGCTTTGATTTGATTGGACGTCACCGCCGTACCAGAACCAAAACTGTTGACATCATTGAGCAAAGTGTTAGCCCTAATTTCCACAGTTCCCAACTCCGTCGTTTGTTCTTCTAATTTTACATCAACCGTAACAACATCGCCTTGATTCAGCGTGTAGCCTTGTAATTTTTGGGTTGCGAAACCCGTAAAAGAAACGGTAACCGTATAAGGACCGCCCAACGGCAATTGGCGCAATTGATAGCGACCATCAATCTGGGTAGTAACACCCGTGTAAAATCCAGTGGATTCGTTGCGCACAATCACGGATGCGCCTACTAACGTTTCACCTTTTGCGTCTGAAATCAGACCTTTGAAAGAGGCATTCGTCGCTTGTCCGAATAAGACCATTGGTGAGAGCACAACTGCTGTAACTATCAGCAGTGCGCGAAAAATTTGGTTAAAAAGATTCATAGTTAAGGTTTTTTTTAGATTTCAAAATGCAAACCTATTCGAATCATATAAAGTGCGTCTTAAACGATTATTAATAAATCATTAAGTAATCCCGCCCATAAAGTTTAACCCAAACTTAATAATGAAAAAAGAATATTGTCAACCAACACATTCATATTTGAGACTTTATATACATTTAATCATTATTTTAAACCAAACTCAACTATGAAAAAAGTACATACCATACGCATTCTACTATTTTTAGGGGTATTTAGCGGTCTTTCAATCACCGCTTTTGCCCAAAAAGGCAAGTCTGTTAAAAACGATAAAACCTACAAAGCCCTCACTGCCAAACGAGTACAATTACCCAACCAATGGAAACTCACGCCCGCAGGCACGAGCCTACCTTTGGGCGATTTGCCATTAAATGCGGTAGTTTCATCTTCAAAAAAACTCATGGCTGTTACCAATAATGGCGTGGATAAACATTTTATTCAGCTCTTCAATACTGAGGGGGGCATCAAAGAAGTATCAAAAATTGATATTGCCAAAGCATGGTACGGTTTGGCATTTTCGGACGATGAAAAACGCCTTTATGCATCGGGTGGACACGATAATACGATTGTTATTTTCAATATCAATAATCAAATTTTAAAGCGAGATACAGTCATAAAGCTCGGTGAACCTTGGGCAAAAAACAAAATTGGTCCCGGTGGTATTGCGCTTGATGATGCCACTAATCGCCTTTTCACCGTTGCAAGAGAGGACAGTATGCTTTACGTTTGTAATACGCAAAGTTTAAAAATTGAAAAAAAGATACCCCTCAGTAGTGAGCCATTTTCAGTGGTCATTTCAAAGACTTTAAATGAAATATACGTTTCGCTTTGGGGTGCAAAACAGATATTAGTTTTTGATTTAAAGACTTTGGATAAAAAAACAGAAATTGCCGTCGGTGACCACCCCAACGAGATGATTTTAAATAAAAAACAAGATGCCCTATTTGTGGCCAATTCCTTGGATAATTCCGTTTCAGTTATTAATTTAAAAACTAAAAAGGTATTAGAAACCTTAAATGCTGCGCTTTATCCAAATGCACCCAATGGCTCAACCACCAACGGTTTGGCTTTAAGTGAAGACGAAAAAATGCTGTATATTGCCAACGCGGATAATAATTGTTTAGCTGTTTTTGACGTTGAAAAATTAGGAGAAAGCCATTCCGAAGGCTTTATTCCGACGGGTTGGTATCCGACAAGTGTAAAAACAATTGGTAATAAAATACTTGTGACCAACGGTAAAGGCATGAGTTCTGCACCCAATCCAGAAGGGCCCAGTCCTTTACAAAGGCGGGATGATAGCCACCATGCGCAATACATTGGTAGGTTATTTTATGGCACTTTAAGCATTATTGATGCGCCCAATGATAAGCAATTAGCTGTTTATTCAAAACTGACTTACGAAAATACGCCTTATACCAAAGAAAAAGAGCTGAATACTGAGGGGGAGAAAGGCAATCCCATTCCGATGCGTGTGGGCGATGCATCGCCGATAAAATATGTGTTTTACATCATCAAAGAAAACCGCACTTACGACCAAGTTTTAGCCGATGTAAAAGGTGGAAATGGCGATACTTCTCTCCTACTCTTTCCGAAAAGCGTCACGCCCAATCAGCATTTTATCGCTGAAAACTACGTCCTTTTTGATAATTTTTACGTGGATGCCGAAGTCTCTGCCGATGGGCATAATTGGAGTATGGCGGCTTATGCTAATGATTTTGTTGAAAAAACATGGGTCACAAGTTACGGCGGCAAAGGGGGTAGCTACGATTATGAAGGTACCCGAAAAGTCGCTTTCCCAAAATCAGGTTTCATTTGGGATAATTGCAAAAGAGGTGGCGTCAGCTACCGCACTTATGGCGAATTTGCCGACGATGGAAAAGCCAATTATGAAACAATTGAAGGGCATTTTTGCCCCAATTATTCCAGTTGGGATATGGATTATCAAGATATTAGCCGTGAAAAAGATTGGGCGCACGATTTCGACTCTCTATTAGCTATCAATCAAGTAGCCCGTTTTAATACCATTCGCTTCGGCAATGACCATACTTCGGGCATGTCGAAAGGCGCATATTCACCTCGTGCTTCTGTGGCGGACAATGATTTAGCTGTTGGACGTTTTGTCGAACACCTATCCAATTCACCGATTTGGAAAGAAAGTGCCGTTTTTATCATTGAAGATGATGCGCAAAACGGGGCTGACCACGTAGATGCCCACCGCTCAACGGCATATATCGTCAGTCCATACCTCAAACGCAATTATGTTGATCATACGATGTACTCCACAAGCTCAATGGTGCGTACAATGGAATTGATACTCGGTTTGCCGCCCATGAGCCAATATGATGCTGCGGCTACACCAATGTACCGTGCTTTCACATCACAAGCAGATTTCACGCCTTTTAAAGCCATCCAACCAACCTACAATATTGATGAGCGCAACATCGCCGACAATGAACTAAGCCGCCGCTCACAATATTTCAATTTGGCAAAACTTGATGCAGTGCCAGAAAGAGAGTTTAATGAAGTTTTATGGAAAGCGATTAAGGGTTTAAATTCTGAGATGCCCGCGCCTGTACGCGCGGCTTTTGTGAAAGTGGAAGATGGTGATGATGATTAAATTTTGTCCAAAAACCCTCCAAAAGTAGAAAATTTTTGGAGGGTCTTATCATTCAAAAAATAGCTATGAAAATCAAGATAGTAACTTTAATTATTTGTGGATTGTCGTTTAAAGCTCTTTCTCAAACGACGGATTTAGATATTTTAATTAAAAAAACAAATACTTTTTCAATTAAAATGCCTGAAACGGATACCCTTTCAACAGAAAAAGAACTCACCGAAGTCGTGATAACGGCTCAACGCACGGCGACCAACCGCTTTTCAACGCCCGAAGCCATTAGTGTCCTTTCAGCGAATAAAATGCAACAATTTCAAGCCCGGACATCGCCCGAAGCCTTAGCCAATATAACGGGTGTTTTTGTTCAAAAAACCAATCACGGGGGCGGTTCGCCTTTTGTGCGGGGTTTGACGGGTAATCAAACTTTACAACTTATTGACGGTATTCGCTTGAATAATGCCACATTTCGGTACGGGCCCAATCAATATTTTAATACGATTGACCCCCTCAGTATTGAGCGGATTGAAGTGCTTCGGGGCAGTGGTTCGGTGCAATACGGCTCCGATGCTCTGGGCGGTACTATTCAAATTTTTACTAAAAATCCCGAATTTTCAAATGAAAAAACGTGGAATGGTCGCCTTTTGGGTAGAATAATGACGCAAGGTATGGAGCAAACGGGGCGCAGTGAATTGGGTTTTTCCAATAAAAAAATGGCATTAACGGGAGGCTTGACGTACCGCAATTTTGGCGATTTGGTAGGAGGAGATACAACAGGCAAGCAATCGCCAAGTGGTTATAAAGAATTAGATTTCGATATAAAATCACGATTTTTAATTTCAAAAAATGCTGTTTTAACGGTTGCACATCAAAATATAAAACAGTCGAATGTGCCTGTTTTTCATAAAGTGCGATTGGAAAATTTTAACTTGAATGAGTTTGACCCTCAAACCCGACAGTTGACTTATGCTCGCTTGGATTACGAAAATGAAAATCCTTTGTTTAAGAAAATCTACCTCATAACCTCGCTTCAAAATACTGAAGAGGGGCGCAATAGTCGTAAAAATGGCACTTCGATTTTGAGGGTTGAAAATGATAAAGTACGGTCTTTGGGCTTGTCGCTCAATATTTTATCGCAATTTACTGAGGGGTACTCGGCTAATTCAGGCATTGAAATTTATGATGATTTTGTAAAAAGTAGCCGCG
Source organism: Saprospiraceae bacterium (assembly GCA_031381715.1). Lineage (GTDB taxonomy): Bacteria > Bacteroidota > Bacteroidia > Chitinophagales > Saprospiraceae > JAAFJT01. Next base: position 492 of record JANMYC010001269.1, on the reverse strand, counting down.
TGGATATTGATGAAAAAACGAATATTTCAAGCCAAAAGAGAGGTTTATATCCCAATGACTCCAAAATGACGAGTTTTTCGGCTTTTTCAATTCATAATTATACTTTGAATACATGGCAGTTTACATTGGGTGGGCGCTTTAATGGTTTTAACATTCAAGTTCAAGATGAAACCGTGGGTAAAAGCACTCTAAAACCGTCTGATTTTGTTTGGAACGCTTCGATACTGAGGGGGGTAACGGATTATTTAAATGTGTTCGTTTCAGCAAATTCTGCTTTTCGTGCGCCTAATATTGACGATTTGGGTACTTTGGGCATCGTGGATTTTAGATATGAAACACCCAATTTTAATTTAAATCCCGAGAAATCATACAATACTCAATTGGGGTTTAAATATAAAAATGAACGTTTACAGGGCGAAACCTATTTTTACAGAAACGAATTGCGCAATATCATTGCCAGAGTAAAAGTTGATTCGCAAAAGGTACAGGGCT
>JANMYC010001233.1:0-2714 GCA_031381715.1 Saprospiraceae bacterium | reverse complement strand
CCAAACTTGGAAATTTTAAACAGGTTCTCTGTTTTAAAGTAAAAAACGAAGCATTTTTCTGGCTCAGATTTTAATTTTTTTGGAGACACAGCTTTCGCTACGGTGAGAAAAGTTTAAAAATTGAGCTTGGGTGATACTCGGTTTTTACCTAAAATAGAACTTACTGGTAACTTCGGAGAAGTCTAATATTTAAGAAAATATATTGTTGATTTTTATTTTATGCAAAATACGGCTTAATCGTAATTTCTAATTTTAAGAGAAAACCACGAAATAAACCTAGTTTTAGCATCGAATTTATAGGAACTCGTTCAAAGTCTAATTAGGTATTTTAGTTAAAATGAAAATCAACAGCCTGTTTTCGTGAAAATAAGAGATTTCCGAAGTTACCAGAACTTAGAATATACTCTTAATTAGGCGTTTAATATTTTACCCTTATTTTACAATAGTTTTTATCAATGTACCTCTCGGTACTTTTTCCGTTAATTCCATTCCGTTTAAAATAGCCAATTCTTTTAATCGCTTTTCAGGTGTGCCGTACCCCCTCAGTATTTCAGCTAAAGTAGCCTCTGAATAAGTCGTTTGGATGCGTAATTTTTCTGGTTTTACATTCAATTTAGCTGGGTCAGTCAATACCCTGAAATTACGCATAGTATTGCTAAAAGTAGGCTCATAAGATGCGAAATTAGGTGATTCTGAAACGCCATGTATCATATAAATCATTCCATTATACTGAATATACGTGGTGATAATTCTAACTGTAGCTGCCGCTTGTTGTGCTTGTTCGGAAGGTTGCGCTTGTGATGGTTGTGCAGGTGCTTGCTGTGGTGATGATTGTGGCGTTTGTTGCGGTACTGATTGCGGTACTGATTGCGGTGTTGATTGTGGTCTTGATTGTGGCTGTTTAGGCGCATTAGGGTCTTTGGGCTCTATCGGTTGATTGGGTCTTGAGGTAGTTTTTTCGGGATTTTTTTGCATTTGATTAGCCGTAGCTGCTTGAGATTGCACTTGCTGTTGTTGAGCATCTTGTACCTGATCAGCAACCTGAACTATTGCGGGCAAGCCGTTTATTGTCGTATTTTGTTGACTTAAACCCCTTAATTTATTTTTTTGAATAAAATTAGTAGCCGCTTCAGCGAGCGTTTTTTCGGGCGCTAAAGTCATAATCATCATGGCTTTTTGATCTGCAGAAGCCATTTGGAATTGAGAAGGAGAGTTTTGATATTTCCAGTTCGTTGGAATTGGAAACTGGAATTTCAATTGTGGATGATAAAATACATTATTTTCCACAAAGCCCTGATTAGGGTCTTCACCATAAAGGATTCCATCAATCATTTTCAAATATCCATCTCTATTCACAATGAAATTACCCGGATTTTTTACTTGAAAATCCTGTGCCATTGCTTGCACTTTTTTATTGCGGTCAACGGGATTTGGGTGTGTCGATAGGAATGTAGGAATACGTTCAGCACTCTCATCACCGCCACCTAAACGATTGAGTGTTAGAAAGAAATCAGCCATGTGATTGGCATCAAAGCCTATTTTAGAAGAGTATTCTACCCCCAATTTATCTGACTGACTTTCGTCGTCACGACCGAATTTTAGAAATAAAAGTTGCATACCTTGACTGAGTTGCTCGCCAAATTGAGCTAATTTTGGAGATGCTATCATGGCACCGATTAATATCAGCTGACCGCCCATTTGTTTCGTTTGCTGACTGACACCATGACGTGCCGTAACATGCCCAATTTCATGGCCTAATACTCCCGCCAACTGCGCTTCATTATTAAAATGCGCAAAAATACCCCTTGTGAAATAGATATAACCTCCTGGCAAAGCAAAGGCATTTACAACGTCAGAGTCCACAACTTTGAAATGAAAAGCTAAATTGGGACGGTGAGAAATCTTCGCCATGCGTTGCCCAATATCGTTGATATAGCGTTGCATATTAGAGTCGGCATATTCGCCAAACTCTCCTAATACTTGTGGATTGGATTCAGCGCCTAAAGCAATTTCTTGCGATTCGGACATCAGAACAATCTGTCTTTTTCCTGTAACAGGGTTACGCGAACATTGATTGAAAAAGATGAGCGCAGCTGTCAGAGCCGCTACTTTAAATGGATAGAAATGCAGTTTTATTTTCATAATGCTATTTTTTTAGTAAAAATATAAATTATTGGGACTATCATGTTAATTGAATACCAATATTTTAACACTTAAAAAGCCCTTTATACTGAGGGGTATTCTTCATTTAGCGAAAATATATACGACGTCATTTAACAAATAGCTTTACACTTTCGACTGTTTTAACCGTAAATGTCACTATTATTTTTAACTAAATTAAAATAAAAAGTTAGTTAAACCATAAAACAATAAGCATTTAAATAACTATTTTTACACTTTAAATCAAATTGTTTAAAAAGAGCGTTCTAACGCACCGTGCATGGCAAATCAAAATCTCGACCCCACAGGTAGTAATCAATCCAATGATGAAAAACTCATTGAGCGTGCCTTGCGCCCTAAAGCATTGGATGATTTCAGCGGGCAATCAAAAATTGTTGATAATCTTAAAATTTTTATCGGTGCAACTAAAATGCGCGGTGAAGCCCTCGACCATGTTCTTTTGCATGGGCCTCCCGGCTTAGGTAAAACAACTTTGGCGCATATTGTATCGAATGAATTGGGCGCTAATCTAAAAATGACAAGCGGTCCTGTGC
>JANMYC010001220.1:0-2209 GCA_031381715.1 Saprospiraceae bacterium | reverse complement strand
GCTTAGTATTAGCATCATTGCCCTACGATGAAAGCGATTATATTCGCTCGTATGATGACTTTTTGGATTTGACAAGTGGGAAGTAAAAGGACAAATCGAAACGAGGATTTATTTAAAATCCTCGTTTCAATTGATTGCAATTTTGAAATTACATAACTTCAATTTTGAAATTGCATAGCTTTAACTTTAAAATTGCATAAAAGCGACAAAATGGAACCTACTTTTATCCTAAAATATAATAGCCAATATTACTCCCATATTTCACCTTCAATAAATTTAAATTGCCCCTTATTTTTAAATGATTCAGGTTCGCGGCTAAGTTTGTGTACAATTTCTCGAATAACTACATTGTGCTTTTCTCTCATTGTTTGTACTTTTTTCTCTTCTTTAGAATACAGTTTAAGAGCGCCGCTGTAAAACGCAGCAGATGCATAGGCTTCTTGTTGAACAGATATTACCTGAGTTTGTAATTCCTTAATTTGATCGTTTAAACTATCTACTTGTTGAGTTTTTCCTTTGAGTTCTTGAATCTCTTGCTTAAATTCTTTATTTTCTTCGTTCTGACGAATATTCTCATTTTTAGCAGTCTCAAGATTGTCTTCTATTCGGTATTTATAATCTTTGTAGCTTCTAATCTCTTGAGCTTGTTCCGCACTTATTTGTTTTTCTGCATCCAGTAGTACTTGCAAAGTCGAATTACGAGGCTTGAGGGATTCATTTTCTATTTTGTAATATGTGGTTTGTTCTTGTGAGGCCATGAGTTTCTCCTGTAGTGTATTAGCTTTGGACGTTAATCTTTCGATTTCATTAAAATACCTTAAACTCTTATCTTCAGCATTGGTAAGTTTTTCCTGTAACTCAAAAACAAGTGTATTTAATCTCTTATTCTCAGCATCAGCTTGTGTTTCCACTAACTCAGCAGAAGGTGTTCTCACTACTGTTGAGTCGAGTTCTCCTTCGTTTCGGAATAATTTATTGGTAATAAATTTTGAGACGCTAATTCCCATCTCGGTGGCGAGTCGATTTACAGTCAAGTAAACTTCTTTGGAGACAGTTACCGATAAGACATTCTGTTTGTTCATTTTTTAAATATTTATGTTTTGGTAAATAACCATTCCGTACCCGAAATAGCTTTTATAGTACAGCAATCCATATATTGCTTTCGTAAATAATATATAAAGGCTTTATACCCTATATATGTTCATATATTGCTCATATATGTTTATATATTACTCATATATGATATATTGCAAAAAATATATTGCGTGCAATTGGTATGCCAATTTATAATAATCTAATATATAATGCGAATAATGGTCATGGCTAAATACTAATTTTAAAGAAACTGGATTTAGTTCGACCACGCAGTATTACGAAAAAAATCATACCCCGAAGGAAACGGAATTAAAATATGAAAGTTTCAAAATTTATTTTTTTCGTTCACCTCACAAAATATTAATTCCTTAAATTACCCCTCAAATTAACAGACTCGTCACTTTTTTAAAATGCCTTTTCAATATGCACACGCCTATTTATATCATTTTGCTACTCGCCTTAGCCATCGTGGCAATCATTATTTTAAGCACTCGCTTGCGTTTCAATACGTTTTTCACGCTGCTTATTGTAGCCATAGCAGTTGGTTTTGCAGCAGGGTTCGAGGGTGAAAAAGTTATTTTACTATTAAAAAAAGGCATGGGTGCAACGCTTGAAAAGGTGGGATTGCTGATTATTTTAGGTACGACTTTAGGGCTATTACTTGAAAAATCGAAAGCAACCCTCAGCCTTGCCAACTATATTTTATCAAAAACGGATGAAAAACACACGCCCGTGGTGGTGACATTTATGGGCTTTCTAATCGGTTTACCTATCTTTTGTGATTCGGGTTTTATCGTTCTTATTGGTTTGGTGCTATCATTGGCTTCTCGTATGAAAGGGAAACAAGTGCTTTTAGTGAGTTGTTTGGCGGTCTCATTGTATGCTGTTCATTGCCTTGTGCCACCGCATCCTGGCATATCCGCTGCCGCAGGAATTTTGAAAGTGGACTTGGGTCAAGCGATGTTACTGGGCATTATGATTTCAATCCCCACTACCCTCGCCGCGTATTTTTGGGTAAAATATCGAAGCCGAAATTTACCTGATTTTAACTTTAAAAATGAAAAATTTAACTTTAATACTGAGCCTGCCTCGTCGTCAGACAGGGGGATACTAC
>JANMYC010001176.1:0-1887 GCA_031381715.1 Saprospiraceae bacterium | reverse complement strand
GTGGCGGCATTTTTACAACCCGAAATATTGTTGATTGATGAAGTTTTAGCGGTTGGTGATTTTGCTTTTCAACAGAAATGCCTTGATAAAATGACCGAACGTTCCAAACAAGGCATCACGATTTTGTTTGTGAGCCATCAGTTGGAGTCCATAAAAAGGCTTTGTACGCAATGTGCTTATGTGGATGGTGGAACTATTAAGAAATTAGGTAATACGCATGATGTCGTAGATACTTACTTAGCTGAACAGCAAGTGAATCAACATTCAGAACATATTTTAAGAGACAAATCGGATAAATATGTGTATTTTTCTGAAATACAATCGGCTTTTCATCGAACTGATTTTCTGTTTTCAGAAGCCATAAAAATAAAATTTACGCTGACAGTTCAAGCAGGTTTTACCAAGAAAATTGATGTTGGGTATTACATTTTGGATGATAATAATAAAGCTGTTTTTCATTCTTTTAAAACCTATAATTTAGCCCTTTTAACGAATCTAAACCCGCATATTGAAACTGTATTAGTCGTGCCAAGCCATACTTTGACGCCCAGTAAATACTATTTTCAGTTCATTATTTTCGATTCTGAAACGGCGGAGGTTTTAGATAAACCAACACAATTATTACCTATTTCCATTAAAACGGACTATCAAATCAATGACAATTCCACAAATGAAGGTATTTTTATTGACAGCGATTGGATAATTCCTCATTCATAATTTGATTCATGCACTGGCGGTGGTATATATTTAAAGATAGTTTTAAAAGAAAAATAGGCTATTCATCCTCGATGTGGAAAGGTGATTATCCGACTTGGGCAGCAGCTCAAAAGCATTGTAAAGGTTATGATGCTGCCCCTATTTTAGAAAAATGTAAGGAAGCACTGCTAAAAGTGAAAGCAGGTGAAGTGCGATATGAGCGCGATAGTATGTTATTCAATGAACCTGAATATTCATGGGCTTTGTTGGCTATGATTTTAAAAACAGCTTTGGAGTCAGATTTCAAGGTGCATATTCTTGATTTTGGCGGCTCGTTGGGTAGTGTTTATTATCAAAATAAGCCTTTTTTAGACACTATTGGCTTTAAAGAATTGAGTTGGAGTATTATTGAACAGCCTAACTTCGTGGAGTATGGTCGAGAATGTGCAGAAGATGAAATTCTGAAATTTTATAATACTATTGATGATTGTTTAAAAGAAAAAAAGCCAAATATTGTTTTGGCGTCAGGTGTCATTTCGCATTTAGAACGTCCTTATGATTGGATTGAAAATTTTAAAAAAATAAATCCGCTTTATATAGTTCTGGATAGGGTTCCTTTTATTAATATTGGGAGAGATTTGATAACTGTGCAAACGGTTTTTAAATCCATTTACGAAGGCAGTTATCCTTGTTGGTTTTTTAATGAGGAATCATTTATTCAATCGTTTTATCCCTTTAATGTCCAAGCTGAGTTTACGCCTTATGATGATGTCGTGTGGGTAAATGGGTGTAAAAATCATTGGAAAGGCTTAATTTTAAGTAAAAATACCTCTGATACTGAGGGGGTAAACATTTGATTATCATTTAATTAGACACTTTTATATTTTTTTAAACGAACTTTACCAAATATCATTAGCTAAAACTAACACCCTTACATACAGTCATGATGCGTTTTTGTACCCTTTTTGATAAGAATTACTTATCGCGAGGCTTGGCTTTATACGAATCTCTTTCAAAGAATTCTTCTGAATTTCATCTATTCATATTGTGTTTGGATGAGTTCACTTTCGCCTATTTGACGGATCAACGTTTGAAAAATGTTGAACTTATTCCTCTTTCAGCGCTTGAACAAAGTGATAAGGATCTGGCTTTTTGTAAAAACAATCGCTCAAAAGTGGAATATTATTTCAC
>JANMYC010001148.1:0-3216 GCA_031381715.1 Saprospiraceae bacterium | reverse complement strand
GTTGTTTCCACCGCACGTTGCTAACGTTCAAATGGCAGCTTTAACGGCGCAATTAAAAACGGAGGGTAATCCTTGGGGCGATTATTTGGCAGCCGAAACCACACGCGAAGGAGCTACTTTGGGCAGCTATCGAGCGGCTTTGGATAGAGTGAAACAAGCCACTAATGATAGCAATCAAATAACTCAAGTCAATAACGGGTTGCAGATTGAAAGGCTTGAAATGCTCACAAAATGGGGCTTAGTCGTGACTATTGTGATGCTGATTGGTATTCCGTTGGTGACGAAAAGTAAAGAGGATATTTTTGCGGGTTCAGTAATAGGTGATTATGTCGCTAAGGCTGGAAGACAATGGCTGGTTATACCGATTATTGCTTTGATAGGTGCGGTAGGCGCTTTTTTAAGTGGCCTTTTACAAATGCGCCGTTCGAAAATAACGATTGGCGAGTTTAAGGAAAATGTGATGCAATTTAGGTTGCGTTTGATAGTGGGAGCCATTTTCGCCATGATGGTTTCTATGCTTTTGACATGGGATATTATTTCGGGAGTTGAAATCAAAAACGCAGGGGCATATGTGTTAATTGCCTTTTTATGTGGGTTTTCTGAACGCTATTTTCTCAACCTTCTTAGGATTGATGAAGAAGGTAATTCAACTATTCCACAAGGCGCGCCAATTGTGGCAGCGAATTCGAGTAAGCCTGCTGAAACGCAAGCTGAAATAATACCTGAGAATCCGAATGATGTGCGGATGAATTGATTTTACATTTTCAATTTTTATAGGGCTTTACCCTATTCTAACATATTGCGCCCTTTCAGGGCTGACTATATAACTTGCATAAAGCCCTGAAAGGGCGCAACATGTTAGAATAGGGTGAAGCCCTATAAAAATTGAAATATAAAACATCCGAAAAAATCACCGTTTTGAATACCATTCATCGCCCGAATACTGAGGGGTAGTGAGTTGGTCTTTATGTTTTAAATACATTTTTAAGGCTAAAACGGCGGCAATCTCTGCTTCATCATTATTTTGTAATTTATCGGGTGTGAAATATTGATTCACAAAATGCGTATCAAATTTGCCCGAAGTAAAAGCTTCATGTTGTAAAACAAACTTTCCGAACGGGAGAGTGGTTGCCACTCCTTCAATTTCAAAATTATCAATGGCATCTATCAATCGACGAATGGCTTCTTCTCTTGTACTGCCCCAAGTGATGAGTTTTGCAATCAAAGGGTCATAAAAAATGGGGATTTCCATGCCTTCCTCGTAGCCATCATCAACTCTGACGTGCTCCATACTGAGGGGGGGACGATACCGGCTCAATAATCCCACACTCGGTAAAAAATTATTCGTTGGGTCTTCAGCACAGACACGAAGCTCCATGGAATGACCATTTATTTTTAAATCATCTTGCGTAAAAGCCAATTTTTCACCCCTCGCTACTCTAATTTGTTGCTCTACCAAATCCAAACCCGTTATCCATTCAGAAACAGGATGCTCCACTTGAAGGCGGGTATTCATCTCTAAAAAGTAGTAATTCAAGTTCTCATCCACCAAAAACTCAACCGTGCCTGCACCTGAATAATTACAAGCATTGGCTACTTTTACGGCATCTTCACCCATTTTTTTACGAATTTCGGGTGTCAAACAGCTTGAAGGGGCTTCTTCCACCAATTTTTGATGGCGGCGTTGAATACTACATTCTCTTTCAAAAAGATAAACTGTATTGCCAAAATTATCCGATAAAACTTGAATTTCAATGTGTCGAGGTGAGCCAACGTATTTTTCGATAAAAACTGACCCATCGCCAAAAGCGGAGATGGCTTCACTGACTGCACGATTCATTTGCTCATCAAATTCAGCTTCGTTTTCAACGATGCGCATCCCTTTTCCACCACCACCCGCAGAAGCTTTTATCAAAATGGGATAACCGATTTGTAGGGCAATTGCTTTGGCTTCGGTCACATCTGAAATTGCCCCCTCAGTACCGGGTACCATAGGGATATCGTATTTTTTAACGGCGTCTTTTGCACCCAATTTTGAGCCCATTATTTCAATGGAATAAGCACTTGGTCCAATAAAAGTCATCCCTGCGGCTTGCACAGCCTTTGAAAAACCCGCATTTTCACTTAAAAAACCATAACCTGGGTGAATACCATCCACACCGATTTCCTTGGCTAATTTTATAATTTTATCTCCTAAAAGATAGGATTGGTTGGAAGGTGCGGGACCCAATAAAATGGCTTCATCGGCAAAACGGACATGAGGTGCGTTTCTGTCGGCTTCTGAATATACCGCTACGGTTTGGATGCCCATGCGTCTGGCGGATTTCATGACCCGAATGGCAATCTCTCCACGGTTGGCTATAAGTATTTTCTTCATAATTTGGCTTTTACTATTCTACCTTTAAATCGAAATTTTTAATGTCGCCCAAAAATAAAGGAAAACATATAGATTTCTATATGTTTAACATTTTTTATTTCAGATTCGATATTTCAAATTTCAAAATTTTGAAACCCTACATAATTTTTTTTAAGCCACGAATTAACGAAATTTGCTGGAATTACGATTTTTTCTTTCCTGTCAAATAAACCCATTTTATCAGTGCATTTAACTCTGAATCTTATAAACCCTTCGCTTTCACAATCAAAACTGTTATCGAATATATAAATACTATCGCAACCGACTATTATCCCGTTTTTAGTGAGATGATAGTAACGTCTCTCTTTGCCTTCTTCTCTTACGGCTATAATATCATCAAATTTTTCAGCCCAAGTTAAAGAGGGTGTAAATTTAGGTTCAATTTTGATATTACCCTTTGAATCTTTAAAGCCAATCAAGGTCGAATCTTGATTCCAAATAGCAATCCAAGTATCTTTTTGCTGTCCAAAAGCCGACAAATTTATTGAAAGTAGTAAAAATGTGATTATTGAAGATTTCATATTATGTTGATTATCAGTATTTTATTGTAAACGTATTTAAATAATGATTATAATTAAGCTGATTTACCCCCCTCAGTACAAACAGCATTTTTAATGCAAAATCTTAAAAACCAGCTCCTTCATCAAGGCAGAATCTTCTACATTATCGGCGTCAACGCCTTTAGATTTTAAATCAAATTCTCTTAAAAGGGCGATGAATTGCTCCGTTTTGGCTCTGTCATCGTAGATTAATTATTTTATCAGCTAAATGTCGGCAATGTTCGATGTTCCCAACTAAGC
>JANMYC010001063.1:0-3798 GCA_031381715.1 Saprospiraceae bacterium | reverse complement strand
GTAATATAATAAGGCGACAGTTCCGAGAATAGGTATAAACAATTTGGACAGGATTAAAAAGTCAACTTATTTTGTCCACACACTCATTTTATATCATATTCTTATTTTTTCATAGTACGACGTACTGTTTTTAAACAGTTCTTCATCGTCTCTGCCAACTATCTTGCTGCGCCTTTCAAGAAGTAAAATATCTCGCCACTTGCCATTCATTTTAGCAATTTTTTCACGATAGCCTACTTTTCTAAAACCCATTTTACGGTGGAGGGCAATACTGGCTTTATTTTCGGGTAAAATGCCGGCTTGGAGCATCCAAATACCTTGCTTTTCGCTTTCTTCAATCAGATTTTTAAGTAGAAAACGCCCTACACCCCGCCCTTGGAAACGGTCGTGAATGTAGATACTCAATACGCCAACGCCTTCATAAACGGCGCGGCTTGAGTAAGGCATCAACGCAGCAAAGCCTATAATGACATCATTTTCGAGGGCTAAGAGACGGCAAAATGGAGAATGCTTTTGATTCCAAGCCTCCCAATTGGGTGCTGCAGTTTCAAAAGTAGCATTATGGGTCTCGATACCTTGCTGATAGATGGCTGATACTGAGGGGTAGTCTTCTGGTAACATTTCTCTGATATACATGAGTCCTTCTTTTTAAATTCAAAATTAAGGTGCTTAAAGTTAAGGGAATATTAAGTTTCATGGTGTGGAAAAAAGTTAAATTATGTATTAATGAGTCTATTTGCGAACAGATTCAATCTATCAGTTGTTGGGCTAAAATAAACACTGCTATTTTTTTCAGTCCAACGATAGCAGGGTCTATCTTTATACACCTGCTTAAACGCATTTTCCTATATTTGCGGCAGAGATATTAATTGTATTATCAATTCACATAAATCAATAGCTTATTCTATGAGTTCAAAAAATACGGAACAGAATGGTAACCATGGCACGGGTCATATTATTCAGAGTTTGATGGTCAATTTACTCATCACACTGAGTAAGGGATTTGCCGCATTTATGACCCAATCTGGAGCGATGCTTGCCGAGACCATCCACTCTTTTGCCGATTGTGCCAATCAAGCCTTACTACTGGTGGGTGTCAGACAAGCACGGCGTCCCCCGGATAAAAAGCACCCTTTAGGCTATGGTCGGTCGGTGTATTTTTGGTCTTTTATGGTAGCAATGTTGCTCTTTTCGGTGGGTGGCATGTTTTCAATTTATGAAGGTGTACACAAATATTCGGAGCCTGAGCCTGTTCACAATATCATGTGGGGTGTGGGAGTTTTGATTTTTTCAATTTGTCTCGAAGGTTATGCAGCTTATTCGAATGTTGTGGAAATGAATAAGCGGAGAGGCTCTTTAGGCTTTTTTAAGTATTTAAAAGAAACAAAAGACAGTGATTTAATAGTGATTTTTGGAGAAAATTCGGCAGCTGTCTTGGGTTTAGTCCTGGCATTGGTGTTTATGTTAGGAGCTTACTACACGGGCGACGGGCGTTACGATGCCATTGGATCCCTTTTAATTGGTATTGTATTGATTGGGGTTGCCGTATTTTTGAGTGTGGAAGTAAAATCACTTCTTATTGGGGAGAGTGCAGACCCGAATATCGAAAAAACGGCTCAAAAAATAGTCTTTGATCACCCTAACATTAAAGAATTAATCAACTGTATTACAGTGCAGCAGGGTCCCGGAGAAGTACTGGTATGTGTTAAAATTAAATGCGAACCGCAACTTACAGCCTTAAATGTCAGTCAGTTAATTAACGAATTTGAAGCATTACTGAGGGGTAGTTGTCCAGAAGTCAAATGGCTGTACGTAGAGCCAGACTTGCAGGAATGGCAGTAATTTGTTGCGTTTTAGAGCAAAAGAAGCTTTAAAAGCTTGGTGTAGTTTTAAATCCTTTTTATCTGATTTTTTATAATTGCGGTAGGGTTTTTGGGAATTTTATTGGCTTTAATAGGATTTTTATGCGAAACTGGAGTTCCGCGCTGCGTTTTGGATCCCATTAAGTACAGTAAAATTTTAAAAAATTTACTTCGAATATAATTACAATTATGTTCTGGGATGTATCGTACTGAAGCTTGATAACTCCCACAGTAATTTGACTTAAAGCAATGAGATATTATCAAACTAGAAGTACCCTAGAAAGGGTAAGGAGATGTTAAAATAGACGTCCGTTTAAATTAACAAAAGAAGAATGTTATAAGAAAATAATAGCCCTGTTTTTAAGCTCCAAAGTTTCGATACATGAAGCTATTAATGAAGCTAATTACGAAATTATAAATCCTTCATCTGAATAAAACTGAATAAAAAAGATTTCCTACTGTGTTTAGTTGTAAAATCTATTAGCAATTTAAAAGTTGGCCAAGAAGCTGGAGAAGCACAGAAACGACTGGAAAAGTAACGGCTAAAAAGGTGGTGAGTACAAAAAAGCTACCAAACACTCAAAGACGGCGACCCAAAGGCGTTGCTGTAATAATTAGCTGAATAAGCTCTTGAATAAGCTCTTGAATAAGTTCTTGAATAAGCCAAATAATATTTTGTGATTTTTCATTCAAGTCATTTACGGCTGTGAATGACTGGAAATGAAGCGTAAATGACTGGAATAATGATTTTTCAAGATTTTGATTTTTACTGAAAAAGGGGTTAAAAAGGCTATTTTTAACCCCTTTTTATTTTAGCCTGTTAGTTTTAGGCTTTTTTATAAAATTATATTTTGTGGTAGTCATTTCCAGTCATTCACGCCCGTTAATGACTGGAAATGAAGCGTGAATGACTGGAAATGCTTATTTAGCCATAAAATAAGCCCTCTATACTGAGGGGGTAAGTTCAATAGGAATAAGCAGTGGTGCGCTATCAGCAAAGCAGCAAAAACCCCTCAATAGCCTGTTTTGGGCTAAAATAGCCCTTTAAAAACGCACATGCTGTGGAGAAGCCTAAAAACGATTTATCGCCCCGTAGGTCAAATTTTGACTGTATTCCCAATTTTGGAGTATTGACCAATGTTGGGTTTTACCCTACCCAATGCCTGTGGTGATTTTGACCTCGTTCCCATATCCCACATTTACCCATTTTAGGCCCAAAAATACCCCAAAAACAGCAATGCAGTCATTTGGCGCAAATGACTGCGTTGCACTAAGCGCAAAATGCCGTGATTTGTCGACAATTTGTCGAGAATTTGTCGAGGTTTACCGAGAATCTATCGAAGGCTCTGATACCCACTTTGAAACGGTTTTGTAACGATTTATAAAAAATGCAGTCATTTGGCGCAAATGACTGCATTGCAGGAGGCACAAAATAGGGTGATTTGTCGAGAATTTGTCGAGGTTTACCGAGAATCTGTCGAAGGTTCTGATACCCACTTTGAAATGATTTTGAAACGATTTATGAAAAATGCAGTCATTTGGCGTAAATGACTGCATTTTTCGATTTTTGTCGAGAGATTATCGAGAGATTCGATAGTCGTGAGCAAAATTGCTAAAATGCAGTCATTTTTAAGTCATTAACGCGTAAATGACTGGACTGTATCACGTATCGAATACGGTATATTATCGAGAATACTTGAATCGTTCCCATAGTAACGAGCGTTTACGACGAATTGTGCGTGCCGTGTATAAAGCTTTTAGTAATCGCTTCGGTGCAGTGGGTACTTCGTTCGAGTATTGCTCGAAGGCTGTTCGGGCGTATCCGTTCGAGGAAGAGCTTATTGTGAGAAGAAAGGTGATTGAGTACCTTTGTGAGGAACAAAAAAGGAACGGATGGAAAAAGAAATAAGAACAGAATCTATGATGGAGCCCATAA
>JANMYC010001055.1:0-1647 GCA_031381715.1 Saprospiraceae bacterium | reverse complement strand
AGTCTGCTTTCGATAACTTTTACGATTTAAATTTATGATTTAAGATGAATATTTTTTAGTTCTTTCTGTATAATACTCAAGTGTGTATTTTAAATAACTCTACATCCGATGAACATAACTCTTATTCATTCTCCACACCCTAAACCTCTAAATATGCCCTAAAGAAACCGTCAAATAAACGCTACGTAAAAGTATACTTCTGCAAACAAATATTTTTTATTAAAATATTATAAATTTTATAATAATTGCGCTGACTTAGTAAGAAATTTTATTCAAATTAAAATTTTTATTATAAATTTTAAATATTTTATTGAACAAAAAATAATCACAATATATTGATTATCAATTATTTATGAAATCACTAAAAAACAATTTAAAAAAATTTAAATTCAAGTAACATTTATTTACACTTTGTTAACAGAGAAATACTGAGGGGTGCATATATCTTTGTATCGTAATTAATATTTATAATAAATAATTAAATTCAAACGATGAAAAATATCATTTTTACTCTTACCCTTATAGCAGCGTTCACTGGTATGGTTAAGGCACAAAATGGTCCCGTGATGACTTTTGAAAAAAATGAAATTGACTACGGCAATGTTCCACAAGGTGGTGATGGTCTTCGTCTTTTCAAATTCAAGAATACAGGAACGAGCCCATTAGTTATCAAAAACGCAACGGGCAGTTGCGGTTGTACAGTGCCTAAATGGCCTGTTGAACCCATCCAACCAGGTCAAGTTGCTACTATCGAAGTAAAATACGCAACTGATAGATTGGGCGGCTTTACTAAAAATGTTACAGTCGAAACCAATGAAGCCAACAGTAAGCATGTTCTTACTATTAAAGGTAACATTTACGAAAAGAAATTTGAAAATGCCGCTCCTAATAGTTCGAGCAACAAACGTTAATGTGGTGATATAATTTTATTTAAAATTTTCCGTTGATAGGCTGAATTAGGGAATTTAATCAAAATGATTATTTCATAAAATATTGAATATCATTTAATTACACAGTAAATTATAACCCATTTAAATAATTTAGTTTTGAATAACAATTTTTAACAGGTCGTTAACAGCGAATTTTGAGTAAGTCTATAACTTTGTATTATAATTAAAATCTATTAAAATTATTTCCATTTAAACAATAAAACAATTCATAAAATGAAAAAAGTATTTTCTTTATTAGTAATGTTGGCTTTCGTAGCCGTTGTAGCAAAAGCTCAATCAGTGAGTACTCCAGTGATGACTTTCGAAAAAACTGAAATTGATTACGGTACAATCGCTCAAGGTAGTGACCCACTTCGTAAGTTCAAATTCAAGAACACAGGTACTACTGCTTTAATTATCAAAGGTGCTCGTGGTAGCTGCGGCTGTACAGTTCCAAATTACAAGAAAGAACCAGTTATGCCAGGTGAAACAGCTGAAATCGAAGTACGTTATGACACTCAGCGCGTAGGCCCTTTCACTAAAACAGTAACTATTGAGACAAATGAGCCTGCACCAACTGATGCAGACAAAAATGCAACTCAATCTCGCGTTTTAACAATCAAAGGCTCAGTGACAGAAAAAGCTGCCGAAGTAGGTGTACCTGCTAACGCTACAAGCTTGATTTCTGCTCCGAAGCAATAAGTTGTAGTCCCCATAA
>JANMYC010001044.1:0-2174 GCA_031381715.1 Saprospiraceae bacterium | reverse complement strand
TTTCAAACCTTCCAAGAAATAATAATCGGCATAAGTTAGAGGTGTATCTATTTCCGAATTACCTGGTAAATGCCCGACACTGTGCATCAATAAAAAGCCCCCATTTTGACTTAATTTAGCGCGATAAGTACTCGACGCAAGTGAACGCAGCATTTTTTCAGCCGTATTCACATATTTAATTCTTTCAGCATCCGCTGAATATTGACCCAGCTCCAATAACGCCGAAGCAATTATAGCCCCTGCCGAAGCGTCGCGCAAAGCTTTTGGAATATTAGGCGCATTGTAATCCCAGTAAGGGATTAAATCAGTCGTTTTATTGGGATGATTGAGTAAAAAAGCGGCTATTTTTTTAGATAAATCAAGGTATTTGAGGTCTTTCGTAAAACGATACATCGTGATATAACCGTACAAACCCCACGCCTGACCTCGCGCCCAAGCTGATTCATCGGCATAGCCTTGGTGGGTGACTTTACGCTCCAATTTGCCCGTTTCTAAATTATAATCCATTATGTGATAAGAACTGTAATCGGGTCTAAAATGCGTCGCCATCGTTGTATTCGCGTGCGTAACGGCAATATCTTTAAATTTGGCATCACCACCATTATCCGTCACCCAACATAATAACTCCAAATTCATCATATTGTCAATGATGATGGGGCATTTAAATTTTGCACTCGAATTCCAAGACTGAATCACCTTGATAGATGGGCGATAACGCGTCGAAAGCGACATTGCGGCCGTATCAATCGTCCGTTTATCCTCGGGTCTATTGAATAATCGATAGGCGTTGCCAAAACTACAATACATCATAAAACCCAAATCGTGGTTGCCTGTATAATGCTTTTCTTTTTCAAGAATATCCAAGCGTCGTTGTGCCTCTGCCTTTATTTCTGCATCATTGGTGTATTCATATATGTATAAAAGTGAGCCTGAGAAAAAACCACTGCACCACCATTTAGTATCGCTGGTTTCCACTTTCCCTTCTTTCAGACTTTTAGGCATTCTATCCGCTGGGACGTTCTTCGCTAATACTTTGTATTGTTTACTGGCAAAGCGCATTTGTTCATCAATCAATGAAGCCATACTTTGCTTCTTTGTTTGAGCGAATGCTATTATTGTTAAAAAAAAGAAACCGAGAGTGGTGAGTGTTATTCTTTTCATTTTGTTGTTTTATAATTTTGACTTAAACGAGTTATCTGTCTTAAAATCCCTTAAATACTGAGGGGGGTATCATATTATTTCCCTTTCAATCTCTCGACCAACCAAGCTGTCATTTTTTCAGTTTGCTCTGGATAAGTCCAATGCCCCGTATCAAGCGCTAAAAACAAATCTTTGGGCGCATTGATAACATTATAAGCCGAATACATTGATGTTGGTGGGCATGTTTCATCATTAAAACCCCATGAATACATACCAGGGATTTTAACACGCCTTGCAAAATTGACAACATCATAGTAACCTACCGTTGTTATTTTTTCCTTTGTTTCATTAAAACCCCGATTACCTTTGTCAAAATAATGGGGCCAACCGCCTGCCCTACCCTTTAAATAACCCGTTACATCCGATAATGCAGGATAAAAAGCGCCTAACCATTTCACCCGATTATCCAAAGCCGCCGTAACAATTGACAATGCACCACCCTGACTACCACCCGTAACTGCCAAATTAACACCATCATATTGTGGCAAACTGGTTAAAAAGTCATTCGCCCGAATACAACCCATGTAAACGCGCTTGTAAAAAAAGCGGTTTTTATCATCTAAATTGTAATTAGGATAACCGTTTAAAATGCCTGCGCCTAAATCAGCATAAACCGATAAATCCATATTGACAGGTATGCCATGTATGCCTATTTGTAGCGTGATAATCCCTTTTTCAGCATTGACAATATCGCCACCATAAGGACGCACACCCGCACCGGGTACATGCAATAAAGCAGGATATTTGCCTTCTTTTTTAGGCATACACAAAATGCCATACAACCTTGCGCCGACTCTGAAATTCTGAATATTGACGTGATACACATTTACCTTTTCTGTGCAACGTTCTGGCAATAAAGTCATTTTCGCATCCAATGGAATTTTAGCTAAATCCCCTTTAGCATCACTCCAAAAAGTATCAAAGTCTGTAGGATTGTCTACAGTTGGGCTGATACTGAGGGGGTCGAAAGCGGC